>JAEYXC010000008.1 GCA_023428655.1 Bacillota bacterium
TCCCCTGATAATCCGGAACCAATTCCCTTTCAGAAGATATCCGAGCCTACCATTGCTATGTACTTTAATGTAAATGACAGCCCTTTGGCAGGAACGGAGGGCAAATTCGTCACCTCAAGACATCTAAGAGAGCGTTTGATGAGGGAGTTGAATACGGATGTAAGCCTAAGAGTAGAAGAAACGGAAACGACAGAAAGCTTTAAGGTATCTGGCAGAGGTGAGCTTCATCTCTCCGTGTTGATTGAAACGATGAGAAGAGAAGGCTATGAATTCTCCGTAAGTAAGGCAGAGGTATTATATAAAACGGATGAAAACGGGAAAAGACTGGAGCCTATGGAGCATGCCATGATTGATGTTCCGGATGAATTCACCGGTACCGTAATTGATAAACTGGGACAACGGAAGGGCGAAATGATTAATATGCACACTTCCGGAAGCGGACATACCAGAATTGAGTTCTCAATTCCCGCTCGTGGATTAATCGGTTATCGTGGTGAATTTCTAACGGATACCAAAGGTACGGGGATCCTGAATACATTATTTGATGGTTATGGTCCCTATAAGGGAGATATTCAATATCGTAAGACCGGAAGCTTAATTGCCTATGAATCCGGTGAAAGCATTACCTACGGTTTATTCAACGCACAGGAGCGAGGCATTCTGTTTATCGGTGCCGGTGTAAAGGTATACGCAGGTATGGTGGTAGGCCAGAATCCAAAGGCTGAGGATATAGAGGTAAATGTATGTAAGCGTAAGCAGCTTACCAATACCCGTTCCTCCAGTGCAGACGATGCGTTAAGACTTACCCCTCCGAAGGTTCTAAGTCTGGAGCAGGCTTTGGAATTCATCGAAACCGACGAATTACTTGAAGTAACCCCGTCCAGCCTACGAATTAGAAAAAAGATTCTCGACTCTACTATGCGAGCCAGAGATCGTAGAAATAAGCAGAATAATTAATCAAGGAACGGTCACAAAATGAGCATGTAGTCAACATGCTCATTTTTATGTAATATTTTAACATTCTCTATGGATTTTTTGATATTTTTTTCACATAGTAGTCGAAAAAAAATTTACTTCCCAATTTCCCGAATATCCAAAATTCTTTGATCCGGATATTTACCTATCTCATATATATTCTTTATTTGATAATTCTCCAGTATCTCTTTAAAATAAGCTTTTAGAATATCCTTTGCAATTATCTTATTATTGTATTTATCCCTTGAGATCTTTAGCATAGATTTCTCATAGGAAGTCATTGCATACAAGGCTTTGGGTCCGTACCAGGTAAATGCATCCATTATCGCATCAACTAGATCAATTTCCTCCGGTGCCAGATATTCCTCACCGTCCTCAAGGATATGTATGCCACAGCGCTTCATCCCCTCGTAAAGCTTCAGATAAGGAATGTGCTCATTATTAACACCACACTCCTCTTGAAACAGCTCTTTATCAAAGAGTGCCAAGGAGAAGACCTGTGCATAATAAAGTAAGAACTGTATGTAGCTGGGGCAGATGTCCGCGTTACATTTGTTTACGATGTAATATGCAGCTGCGTAGATTTTTGAAGACATGATTTTCGACATAACAGCCTTTTTACTTTTCTTGAAGGCCACCCCGGTTAAGCATTCCCTTCTTCTACATAACAAATCGTAATAAAATTCAGGATCATCTAAGATTGCTTTCAGTTTATTGGAGTATTCATTCGTGGGAATGTCCCCCTCCATATAACGAATAATCGTCGTCTCTCCCCAGCCAAGAAGCTTCGCTAATGGCTTTTTTCCTATACGATATCGATCAAGAATCAACTTAATCTCGTCTGCAGAGATAATTGCCTCATTCTCCATTTCGATTCTGTTACCTTTCATATTAGTACTCCTTAGAATAGACATTAGTTTTTTTGTATAAATTTTCACAATTCTACACTAATCTTACCATTGTTTCAATCTTTTGTACATGAATATTTTGATTTATTTTAAGTAAAGCATCGAAAACTAGCCCTACAAGCCTAGATATTTAGGCTAGAACTTTCGAAACTCATTTAGGTCCTTCACAATAATTTTAAATCCCTTTATCGTACGATCAAATAGACCGATCCGATAAAGCTTTACCAGAACCATACCCACGGGAATACCGATAATCATTCCAAAGACACCATAAAATCGATATCCGACAAACATAAAAAACAGGGTTGCCAGTGGATGAAGACCAATACTATCTCCTACCATTTTTGGCTGTAAAATCTGTTTTATAACCTGACAGATTAGGTAGATGATGACCAGTCCGACTGCTCTGATATAATTTCCGGTTAACACATCGATGATAGCCCAAGGCCATAATACTGCTCCCGTACCAAAGACAGGAAGTACATCCAGGAAAGCAATACCCAGAGCAAAGAGGAAGGAATATCCAACCTTCAATATCTCAAAGCCAATAAAAAGAATCAGGGTAATGACGAGCATAATCTTAAATTGCGCTTTAAAGTATCCTCCGAATGCTGCCTTAAAGTTATCAAAAATCAGATGCCAATAGTTTGTAATCGACTCAGGAATATACTTCTTTAGCTTAGCGGATAAGTCATTTCTGCCCGCTGCAAAAAAGTAGGCAGATAGAATAATTACAATAAGTCCAAGAAAACCCTCCGCTACATTCTGAACGAAATTACCGGCCTCTCTCATGGTCAGAGGCTCTATCCGCTCGGATAGCTTGGATGCATAATTGCCGATTCCTTCGATGAGATTATTTAACAGAATCTGTATATCCTCCGGTAAGCTCTTTGAGAAGCGTAAGATTGACTGACTTAATTCATCAAATTGAAGCTTAATATTCTTAGTCAGCTCTGGCAGATCCTCGATTAAGGCTTGAACTTCCTTCACCAATATGGAAATAATAAGTGCAGCAACCCCTATGATTGCAGCGATAACCAGAACCTAAATAATTGCTGAACTGTGTTTACGGTGCAGTTTAACCCTCTTCTCAAGAAATTGAACCAGTGGGTTCGCAATCAACGCAATGACCCAGCCAATGACAAAGGGCATAAAAAATCGTAGCACTCCCGGCAATATAAAAATCAATAAAAGTGCACATAAAATCACTAATATAAAGTTTATTATAATTTTTAGATAAAGTAAAAACCGATTCATTGCTCTCCTCGCTTTGCTTAATAAATCGAACTACTCTCCCATTTAGATTATAATATATATTTCAGATAAATAACAGCCA
>JAEYXC010000380.1 GCA_023428655.1 Bacillota bacterium
AGTCAATCGAGAGGCGTAAGCTAGAGCCCATCGAGGAGAAGAAAGGCTTACTGAAAAATATTGAACGGTCTGAGGCACTGAAAATAAACACTCTTGAATTTCCGGGCAAAAGACTCATGGAAGCGGATGGGCTAAGTTTATATTACGAGGGTAGAAGAATAACCTCAGATATTAATTTTACCTTAACTAGGGGAGACCGACTTGCCATAAGAGGGCGTAACGGCTCAGGAAAGACCACCCTATTTAAGCTTTTACTTGGGGAAACGGTGGAGCACACAGGCCGTTACTATGTAGCTCCGGGTTTAAAGATTTCCTATGTATCTCAGGACACCTCATTTCTTAAAGGTAATCTGAAGGATTTTGCAGTGAACTATGGGGTGGATGAGACAATATTTAAAACGGTTTTAAGGCAATTAGATTTCTCTCGGGTACAGTTTGAGAAGGATATCAGTGAATTCAGTGGTGGGCAGAAGAAAAAGGTCTTATTGGCAAAAAGTCTGGCAGAACCGGCCCATGTCTTTGTTTGGGATGAACCGTTGAATTTCGTGGATGTTTTTTCGAGAATACAGATCGAAGAGTTGATACTGGATTATCAGCCGACGATGGTCTTTGTGGAGCATGATCGAATGTTCTCTGAGAAAATCGCAACGAAGCAATTAGAGCTATAAAAACCGACTACGTTTAAGAAAATCTTAAAGAAATCAATGGCAAGGTATGGTATAATAAGGTGTGTTATTTCAAAAATTAACTTACGAGAAATTCCTTTATCAGAATGGGAGTGATGAGCTATGGCTGGAAGGCGCTTTAAAAGTTGGATTTTAAGAATTGCAATCATATTATTTGGAAGTGGAGCGCTAGGAATTATCTCTCTGCTCCTGTTAAATCTCTATATCAAAGCATCCGTAACCTCGAATATTCTTTCTTTGGACGAGGCTATGGCAGTGGATGGGGTGGATTGTATCTTGGTGCTTGGTGCAGGTGTCTGGAGTGATAATCGACCAAGTCCTATGTTGGAGGATAGGCTGCAATTCGGGGTTAAGCTATATCAAAACGGAACCAGCAGCCGCCTTTTGATGAGCGGTGATCATGGACGAAAGAACTATGATGAGGTTAATGTAATGAAACAATATGCCATGGCTGAAGGAATTCCCTCCACCCATATATTCATGGATCATGCCGGCTTCTCTACCTATGAAAGTCTTTATCGTGCCAGAGATATCTTTGAGGCGGACAAGGTGGTGATTGTAACCCAGAAGTACCATCTGTATCGGGCGTTATATATCGCCGATCGGCTTGGGATTGAGGCTTATGGTGTTGCCTCCGATCCTAGAATATATGCTAATCAGAATAATCGAGAGCTTCGAGAGGTATTAGCCAGGGTAAAGGATTATTTCTATTGTTTAGTACAACCAAAACCTACCTATCTCGGGGATGCCATTCCGGTAAGCGGTAATGGTGATATCACCAATGATGATTAGGAAGGGAGAAGTTACGAAAGGATTTCCAATTAAGGAAATCATACACTTTAGCAATCCGGTATAAAAATATAAACAAAGGACATTCTACCCTATAGAGTGGTCCTATATCTTCGTTTATTTTGATCATTCATTACTGATTTCACATTCTGACAAATTTGTTCACGATTTAATTAGAGCAAGATGTACCATTCGTATAACAATCCGGAGATATCATGCAATACGTAGTAATAGTAACTACTGATTACAAAATGCAAATGATTAGGAGAAGTGAAACGATGAAAGCATGGAGAATACTGTTGTTGTTAGAATTTAATTGGAGGATGTTTAAGCTTCATCGTAAACTGGTTAACTGGTTGGTAAAAAAGGGCATGAAGTTGTCTTCCCCGGTTCTTTGTCGGGTAAACAGGAAATTGGACCATTACGGAGTATCCCTCGCTAAGAATGGGAGAACCTATGAGAAAATGACCGGTGAGACGATCCACTATTATAATAGGGACGTGATCTAACCGATCGGATCGGTTCAATATAACAGATCTACACAGGTGGGCATGATATTCGTGCTTTCCTTTGTTACGAGAATATAAAACTACCTGTCAGCACTTTATCGCTTCTACATATTGTAGAGCATCTACGTGCAGACAGGTAGTTGTTGTTTACCTAAGCTTAAGAAGGGAACAAAAGAGTAAAGCTTCCAATTTACTTCTTGGGCTTCTTAACAATTTCGGGTTCGGGCATAATCGGCTTTAAGGACGGTAATGCAACGGTATCTGTTTTCTTCTTTTTCTTAACTTCCTTCTTAATATCTCTATTAGCCATGGATATCACTCCTTCTATAAAAGTTTCAATATTAATACAGGATAATGAGAAGTGGTCAAGACGTTCTTCATTAACATGTATTATAATTAATATATATTATAATAAGTTATGTCAATTAAGTCCAGCAGAATTTTTTTATAAAATAGGCGGGTTACAATGAAAGAAGTATAAATTTCCAAGGGAAATTACTTCTTCAGCATCATTGAATTTAATATACATTCAGCATATTGAAGAAAGAGGGTGTCGTTATCTGCGTCCGCTACCGTTAGTTCAACATAGTAGCCATCAAGATAAAAGGTATATACCGCTTCATTAATAATATAATCGCCGAGTTGTAAGGTGTAGTAGGACTTTAAGGTATCGCCAAAGGCTGCTTTATAGTCCTTTTGTTTGAAGTTCAGCTCTTATGATGGAATGAGGCTCCATCCGTTGTATAAATTTTCTAGAAACTGCGAAAAAGGATTGCGATTACTATACAAAATAAATATTTTATTCGAAATATAAAGATTCTATTGACATCATTGAATACAAATGTTAATATCAAGTTAAACGTAAAACGTGTACGATATATACAATGGAAGAAAAAATGATATTTTAAATTTGACACGTTTAACGTAAAACTATTAATATAAAATAGGTGATTTTATACGACAAGTTCCTCGTTGTGCATGTCATTTGGATTGATCACAAAATTGTATCGTCCATACCATTTCATATTAATAGTACAAGTAATATAATACATATGTATCCATAATGGAAGGAGAAGTATTATGAAAAAAATGAAAAAATTTTGGAGCCTCTTACTGTGTCTTGTACTATCTATGAGCTTATTGGCAGCTTGTGGAGCGAAGGAAGAGGATGCTGCAACTCAGACACCGACAGAGGGCACCGAGACTGCGGAGGACACAAAGGAGACTGAGCCTACAGAGGCAGCAAATGTTGAAAAGGTTCAGTTAACACTCGGTATCTGGCCGGAGGACACCTTGACTGCTGATATTGAGATGCACAATGGGTATGTTACTACCTTTAATGCCACTCATCCGAATGTAGAGGTTGTACCCGCTTATTATAAGTACGCAACCGATACCTTTGTTCCACTGGCAGAGTCAGGGAATCTCCCGGTAATCTTTGAGACTTGGTATACAGAGCCTCAGAAACTTATTAACGGTGGCTTTGTAGCTGATATTACTGATATCCTGAATGAGAGAGGTTGGACTGAGAAGATTAATCCTTCCATTCGTGACTTGTTGTCCAAGGACGGAAGAATCTATGGTATTCCGCGTGATGGTTATGCTCTCGGCTTGATGTTAAACGTAGAGTTATTTGAGCAGGCTGGTCTGGTTGATGCTGAGGGTTATCCGATTTATCCGAAGACCTGGGCGGAGCTTGCTGAGACTGCCAAGAAGATTAAGGATGCTACCGGATCAGCAGGTCTTTGTCTCTTAGCAAAGGATAATGCAGGCGGCTGGCATTTCAGTAATATCGCTTGGGCGTTCGGTGCAACCTTCACTACGGAGGAAAATGGTAAGTTTGTTGCTAATGTTGACTCGGCAGAAGCAATTGAGGCAATGGAATATATTAAGAGCTTACGTTGGGAATATGATGTACTTACTCCTGATCCGACCAATGAAGATTGGGGTACGGGCTTTACTAACTTAGGTACCGGTGCTGCAGCAATGTATATCGGTGCAAATGATGCGGTTAATCAGCCGACACAGGTGAATGGTCTTGCTGTTGATAAGCTTGCTATGTGCGCACTTCCCGCAGGTCCTAAGGGTGCTCAGTTCTCCTTGTCCGGTGGTACGCCCTATATGTTCTCCAAGGATGCTACTCCTGAACAGATCAATGCGGCCCTTGATTATCTTGAGGTAATGGGTAAGGCTCCCGTAGCTACTGACGATGCAATTGCAGGTATGAGAGCCGATGCACAGAATCGTGTATCAAATGGAGTTCCTGTAATTCCCCGTTTCCCTTGCTGGATCGCAGAGGATGTATTAGCAGCAGAGGATGCTATCGTAGCAGAGTTTGGTAATGTTGATACAAAGCTTTATGAGAATTATTTCACAACCATTAAGACAGAAGGTAACCTTCGTCTTGAAGAGGTAGGCTCTGCTCAGGATCTCTATGCTGAGTTAACCAAGGTACTTCAAGCAGTTGTAACAGATAAAAACGCAGATGTTGCAGCTCTTATGAAGAAAGCGGATGAGAATTATCAGACCATTCTTGATACAACCGTGAATAAGTAATATAAATCAGCAAGAGTAGAATTATTAAAATAGGACGTGAATGGGTTCACCCGAAGGACTATCTAAGGGATATCTTTATGAAATGACCCAAACAGCCTGAAAACGGAAGGATTTACGTGCCTGTTTTAATAAGTTATAATAATATAACATATAGTTGCCTTTCATGGGGCTGTTTCGAAACAGCAGATATTGCTTATCATTAAGAGTGGGCTTCCTGTTACTCTTATATAAATCAATGGATCGAGTTTTGAAACAGCCCTCTATTTAAGAAAGGAAATAAATCTAGAAAAGGAGGGTGGAGAAAAATGGTCGGAGTGAAAAAAGATATAGTTCAAAGCAAGAAAAAAACGGACCTTTATCGAAAAGATATCTTAAGCTGGCTGATTATGTTACCCACAATTATTTTATTTGCCTTTTTTGTTTGGGAGCCACTATTGGAAAGCATTCGCCTCTCCTTATATACTGCAAAGGGTATTCGTTTACAGGAATTTGTCGGACTGGACAATTATTTTCTGGTTTTTAAACATCCGGATTTTATGGATGCATTTACTAACACCTTCAGGTACATATTATGGTCTTTGGTAATCGGCTTCCTCGTTCCAATCATTATTGCAATCTTAATTTCAGAAACTGTTCATCTTAAGGGATTGTTTAAAATTGGCGTATATTTTCCGAACATTATGCCGGGAATGGCGATGGTTATGATGCTGGGATATTTTTTTCGTCCCGGTAATACCGGTGTACTCAATATACTATTATCAAAGATCGGAATAGAGCCTATGGTCTGGCTATCGAATCCAAAGCTTACCATACCGCTCATTGTTGTGACTATGACATGGAGAGGAGCAGGTGCTACGGCATTTCTTTATTTGGCCGGGATTAACAGTATTAATTCTGAACTATATGAAGCTGCTACTTTAGATGGTGCCGGAATACGTCAGCGAATTCGATATATCACGGTGCCGAATATATTTTCCTTAGGAAAGACCTTATTAATTTTACAAATTATTGCCGTGTTCCAGATATTGTATGAGCCCTTGGTTATGACCAACGGCGGTCCGAATAATGCTAGTATTTCTATTATGCAATTAGTATATAACTATGCATTTCGGGATTTCAATTATCCTGCTGCAGCCGCTTTATCCGTTTTGATCTGTATTATTCTAATCTTTTTAAGCGGATTGTATTTTAAAATGACGAAATCAAAAGATTGATCCTTAGTATTTCAGGATAAAGAAAGGCGTGGGTGCGATTATGTTTTTTAATAAGTATATCGAAAAAGAAGAAGGAACCATAAGGTATTACGATCTGCGTTCCATCAAGCACAGAATACTGTGTATTCTTATCTTTGCAGCATGTATCGGTATGATTGTGATAACACTTTTTCCGACAGTCTGGGTATTCCTTGCCAGCTTTAAAGATATTGCAGAGTTTCGTAAGGAGGCTACCATTCTACCGAAGAGCTTCGATCTCCAGACCTATGTTAAGACCTGGAATGATCTGAAGTTCATAAAATATTATATTAACTCCTTTATTGTCGTAGCGGGCTGCGTGATATGCTCCGTCATGTTTAACGGCTTACTGGCATATGGCTTGGCAATCCTTCGACCGAGAGGCTATAAGATTGTGTATACACTGGTTATGTGGGGACTGCTGATACCGGCAACAACGAGTGTGGTAGCGCTTTTTGTGAATATCAACCGAATCGGACTGAACCAATCCTATGTTCCCTTATGGCTGGCCGCCGGCGCGAATGCGTTCTATGTTGTGATGTTCAAGCAGTTTTTTGAAGGATTACCCAAGGAGATTATCGAAGCAGCCAAATTGGACGGCTGTGGTGTATTACAGACCTTTCTTCAGATTATTTTACCATTATCCAAATCAATTGTTATGGTAATTGCTATTTTTACGGTGAATGCGGCTTGGTCGGATTTCCTTCTACCTTATCTGGTATTAGGCGGATCACCGAAGGAGACCGTTATGGTTCGTTTGTTTATGTTCCGTACCTCCAATGCAACTGATGTGGAGATATTGCGTGCAGTTGCGTTTTCCATCATTCCACCGATTATTTTATTTACGATATTTCAGAAGCAGATTACAGCGGGTGCTACAACCGGTGCGGTAAAGGGCTAAGAAACTTGGAGGCATAGAATGGCTAAAATTGCAGATAAATATTATGTTACGGACCCATGGAAAATTATAGAAGAGAAATTTAATCCGGCCTATTCTCAAATTTCGGAATCTATTTTTTCGTTGGGCAATGAGTACATGGGGATCCGAGGTTATTTTGAAGAAGGATATCAGGGAGAGAGCCTGATCGGAAGTTATTTTAACGGAATTTATGAGTCGGTGAAGACAGAGAGCTCTTCCTATAAAGGAATTATTGATAAGACAGAATTCATGGTGAATTCAGTGGATTGGTTACATTTACGAATTCAACTCGGAGAAGAGCAGCTCCATTTTGAAGCAGCAAACATCGAGAATTTTAGAAGAAGTCTGGATCTTAGAACCGGAGTTTTGACCAGAAGCTATGAATGGCTTCTGGAGGATGGAAGAAGACTGAGCCTGGAATTTGAACGGTTCCTATCCATGAAGAATGCACCGTTGGGAGGTCAGAAATTAACGCTGACTCCTCTGAACTTCAGCGCAGAGATTACAATCATAGCCGGACTGGATTTTACGTTACCTCATAATATGGTGGGTAAAAACCTCTGGAGCGGCGAAGAGAGTAAGACCGGTGAGGGCTGGTGCAGTATCCTGGCCAATACCGTAAGTACGGGGCAGTCCGTATATTCCTTATGCCATTTTATCTGTGATGCAATATCAGAAAGAAATATTGTCGAACCGAAGAAGGTACTTAAGGAATTTGCCTTAAGCTTGAAGCAAGGGGAAGCGACCACCATTTCCCGATTGGTAATGAATGTTGTGAGGAAGGAAAATACGGAAGCTAAGCTTGAGAGATTTAACGTTAAATGTGCTGATGCAAAGCGGGTTCTGCCAACACTAAATTATGCTGCTATGAAGGAAGAAAGTGCAGCCTGGTGGGATAAGATGTGGGAGGCATCCGATATAGTAATCGATGGTGATGAGTTAAATCAGCAAGGTATTCGTTACTGCATCTTTCAGATGCATCAGACCTATCACGGAGCAGACAGCGGTACCATTATCGGAGCGAAGGGTCTTACGGGAGAGGCTTATAGCGGAAATACCTTCTGGGATACGGAGACCTATTGCCTGCCCTTCTATATCTTTAATAATATAGAAGCAGCCAAGCATCTGTTGGAGTTTCGTAAGCTGACACTCCCGGAGGCGAAGGAAAGGGCTAAAGCCTTGGACTGTGAAGGCGCTTTTTATCCCATTGCAACCATCAGCGGAAGAGAATGCTGCAGCTTGTGGCAGCATGCCAGTCTTCAGCTACAGGCTTCTACTGCAGTTGCCTATGGAATTAAGCATTTTGAAGCAGTGACTAAGGAGGAGGACTTCGTATTCACTACCGGACTTCCGATTCTGATTGAGGTCAGCCGTATGCTTGCGAGCAGGGGAGCTTGGAATGCAGATCATACTGCATACGGTTATTATTGCGTAATGGGCCCGGATGAGTTTCAGATGATGGTCAATAACAACTGCTATACGAATTTCATGGGTAAGGTAACTCTGGAATATACCCTTGAAGTTCTTGAGAGATTACAGATTAAGGATAGTAAGGCTTTTGTCAACCTATTGGAGGAGCATAAGCTGTCCGAGGAGGAGTGTGCGAATTGGAGGGATATTTCTGCCAATATGTACATCCCCTATGAGGAAGATACCATGTTATTTGAGCAGCATGAGGGATATTTTACATTACCTCACATTGATGTTGATCAGATTCCGGTGGAGGATTTCCCGCTCTATCATCATTGGAGCTATGACCGTATTTATCGAAATGATATGATCAAACAGCCCGATGTATTGATGATGATGCTGTTGTATAACGGCCTCTTTACCCAGGAGCAGCTTAGAAGGAATTATGAATTCTATGAGCCAAGATGCATCCATGAGAGCTCGTTATCTCCCTCTGTACATTCCATCCTGGCCGCTCAGCTGCAGAAGCATGAGGAGGCATATAAGTTCTTCGGGTTTGCAACCAGAATGGATTTAGATAATTACAATCGAAATACAGCAGAGGGCTTACATACTACTTCCATTGCTGCTGCCTGGATGAACATCGTCTATGGCTTTGGCGGTATGCGTTCGGATCAAGAGAGATTAAGCTTTGCACCTTCCATTCCACAAAACTGGAAGGCTTATTCCTTCCGCATTCATTATAACAATGATGTGATACAGGTGGAGATCGATCAAAGGGAGGCCTGCTTTCATACACAGTATGGTACTGAGATTGACGTAATAATTTATGATCAGCCGGTTACTCTTGGAAGAGAGAAGGCTCGATTCTTGGTACCGAAGGATGGGAAATAGAACGAAAGTAGGCAGAATAAGGACGAAAAACCGATGTAAGAATGTTAGTAAGGATTGGAGATAGAAGCATGAATTGGAGGATAGAAGAAACGGGCTTTCATCCGGAACATATCACCTTAAAGGGCAACAAATTTCTCGTGGGAAATGGATACATGGGTCTTCGAGGTACCCTTCCGGAATATGAGAAGGAAGAGTTTGTTGCGGTTAATCTTGCCGGTATCTATGATCAAGTGGGCGATGGCTGGAGGGAGCCTTTAAATGCACCCAATGGTTTGTATACCTACATTGAACTGGATGGAACAGCTTATCGACTGCCGACGCTTATTCCTTTAGAGCACTCCATCGCTCTGAACTACAGGCATGGGATCTTTGAGGGCAATACCGTATGGGATACCGGGGACGGACAACTGAAGGTGAAGGTGGAACGTTTTGCTTCCATGGAGAATAAGCATCTGATCTGTATGAAATACTCCTTCTTATCTGAGAGGGACACGAAGGCCATGCTATATACGGGCATTGATGGTAGGGTATGGGATATCAACGGACCTCATTATGATGAAATTAAGCAGGGGACAGTGACTACCCCTGCTATGGATGCAGGATTGGATACGAATCCGGAGCCGGATAAGGATGGTAACGACGAGGACCTACTCCTTGGAATGATAGGTATTACTCATGAAAGTAAAGATCAGGTATCGGTATATGAAGGAATTGATTTCGATGCAGTAGTCGATGCTCAGATAATACAGGAGGACAGGAGAATACTTCGAAGACTCACCTTAACCATGGTGGCAGGGATAGAATATCACCTGTACAAATACATCAGTGTCTATACAAGTAAGGATCCAAGGAACCAGCTTGAGGAAGAGAAGAGATTGGTGCTTCATGCGAAGCAATTAGGTTATGAGAAAGCCCTCGACCTGCATAAGAAGCGGTGGGAGAGACTATGGAGTATCTCCGAGGTGGTGATCGAGGGTGATGAGGATGCTATGGAAGCCTTGAATTATTCCATCTATCATCTCCATTGTATTGCGCCAAGGCATACGGATCATCTGTCCATTGCTGCAAGGGGCTTATCCGGACAGACCTATAAGGGTGCAGTGTTTTGGGATACGGAGATGTTTATGCTGGATTTCTTCTTGTTTACAGAGCCCTCCGTAGCAAAGACCCTTCTTAAGTATCGGATCGATACACTGGAGGGAGCGAAGAGGAAAGCAAGCGATTATGGCTATCAAGGAGCCTTTTATGCTTGGGAGAGCCAGGAAGGAGGCTATGATGCCTGCTCCGATTATAATGTAACCGATGTGTTTACCGGAAGACAGATGCGCACCTATTTTAAGGATAAGCAGATTCATATCAGTGCTGCAATTGTCCATGGCATCATGCGCTATACGAATTATACAGGAAGCGATGAACTGTTAGCGGAGGGTGGAGCACAGGTTATTCTGGAATGTGCAATTTTCTACTATGACCTCCTTGTAAAACGGGTAAATGGTGAACGTTATGAGCTCCACGATGTAATCGGCCCCGATGAATATCATGAGAGAGTCAACAACAATGCATATACCAATCGTATGGCCAAGTTTACTTTCGATAGTGCGGTTCAGATACTGTCGCAGGTAATCAGTAAGGATAAAGGACTGAGGGAACGATTGGAAGCAAGCTACCGGATTGATACCTTACTGGAACAATTTCGGGATGCCTCAGAAAAGCTTTATATCCCGACACCGGAGCAGACAAGTGGTGTCATAGAACAATTTGATGGTTACTTTAAGTTAGAAGAGATTGGTATGGAAGAGCTTAAGGGAAGGCTGCTTCATGAGAAGGAGTACTGGGG
>JAEYXC010000154.1 GCA_023428655.1 Bacillota bacterium
GTGTAATGTCATACGCAAACACAGTCGGAACAGCAATTCCGAATCAATTTCTCAGTACAGATATATCAAGTGAATTCTATTCCGAACATTATGCAAGAATCATTATATATACCGATACCCCGGGAGAAGGGGATATTGCCTTTGATACCGTAGATCAGATTAGAAGCCTAGCACGGACCTATTACGGTGAGGAAGCCTATTCCCTGGGTCAGAGTGCCAATCTTTATGATATGAAAAATATTGTTGAGAAGGATAACACTATGGTAAATATCATTGCCATTCTATCCATCTTTCTGGTGTTATTTTTTTCCTTCCGGTCCATATCTCTACCGATTATTTTGGTTATTACGATTGAGGCCGGTATCTGGTTTAATCTTGCGATCCCATACTTTATGGGTACACAGATCAATTTTATTGGTTATCTGGTATTAAGTACGGTACAGCTTGGTGCGACCGTAGACTATGCGATATTACTTACGGACCATTATATGAATCATAGAAAGGAATTACCTGCACGGTTAGCCATTCAGAGGTCCTTAGGAGAAAACTTTAAATCTATACTGGTTTCTGCTGCAACCCTTTCCATAGCAGGCTTCACCTTATATGCTACCTCATCGAATTCTGGCGCTGCTGATATTGGTCTATTGCTCGGAAGAGGCACTATTTTCTCCTTCGTAATGGTACTATGCTTTCTGCCAACCATGCTGGTCCTCTTTGATAAGGTAATCGCAAAAACAACACTAAAATAATGGTTCGGATAGACAACCTAGATTAAACAGCTTTCGTATCAATGAAAAGGAGAGAAATTCATGAAAAGAAAGAAGATAATAGCGGCCGGTATTGTAGCTGCTCTACTGATTACAACCACTACCGCCCACACATCCCTGGCAACGGAAAATAAGAGCGGTACGAATACCACAACGTCGAAACAGCAATCGTCAGCAGAAGTCGGTGATAAAAGTGAAGTAGTATATGCAAAGCTATCTGCAGAAGGTGATGTAAATGCAATCTATGTGGTAAATCATTTCAAGGTGGTAACGAGCGGCAGCATAATCGATTATGGTAATTACAGCGAAATAAAAAATTTAACGGAAAGTGAGCCCATCGGAATTGTGGGTGACACGATGACGCTACAGGCCAAGGAGGGGGATTTCTATTATCAGGGGAATATGGAGTCGAAGGAGTTACCATGGAGCTTTGATATCTCCTATGAGCTAGATGGTGTAGCAACCACATCCCAGGAGCTGGCTGGCAGAACCGGAGCCTTAGGTATCCGCATCAAAACCATGCGTAATGATGCTGTTCGACCGGAGTTTTTTGAGCATTATATGCTGCAAATATCAATTACCTTAGCAAGTAATAGAAGCAGAAATATTATTGCAGAAGGAGCTACCATCGCAGAAGCCGGTAATAATACGGTAGTTGCCTTTACCGTCATGCCAAATAAATCAGCTGAGCTTCATGTTATGGCAGACGTTACGGATTTTACAATGAGCGGTATTGATATCACTGCGATGCCCTTCTCTATGAATGTTGAGCTACCGGATACCGGGGAAATGCTTGGTGAGCTTGAACAGCTTCCGAAAGCAATCTCAGAGCTAAATGATGGTGTTAAGAAACTGGCAAAGGGCGCCTCTGATTTAAAAAACGGTGCGGATGGAATAAAGGACGGCTCCGGTGATTTTGAGGCGGGTCTTACTGAGCTTTCCAAGAATTCAGCAGGGATAACAGAGGCTTCTTCACAGATAAAGGATGCGCTGTCCGTTATTTCCACGTCGCTTAACACAGGTTCTGTTGAAGCAGATACAGGTAGTGTAATGCAGCTACCGGCAGCCTTGAAGGAATTGTCAAAGGGATTACAGGGGATCTCGGAGGGACTGGATCAGCTGAAGGAAGGTTATACGGAGGGTTATCGTGCTCTTGATGCCTCCATTCTTGCCATACCGGATACAACCGTAACAATGGACCAGCTGAAACAGCTTTTTGGGGAAGTTGACAAGGAGCAGCAAGCAGCGCTTGATCAGCTTTATGCTTCCTATGTGGCAGGAAGAACAGTTAAAGCCACCTATGAGCAGGTGAAGCAGGCCTTTGCCTCCGTTGCGCCTACCCTTGAGAATGTAGGGGCTAATATCGATACCATCGATGGGGCTCTTCAGGAGATATCGGGTCAAATTGAGAATTCCCTGTCCGGTGGAGACATTACCTCACAGCTTACCCAGTTATCGACTGGTCTTGGCGAATTATCAAAGAATTATTCATTGTTTGATACAGGGCTTCAGGAATACATGAAGGGGATTGCTACTCTTTCCGGCGGATATCAACAATTTCATTCCGGTCTTAGTGATTTCGTCAGTGGAGTTGGTGATATGAATAGCGGTGTGAACAAGCTATATGACGGAACCAATACGATGAATAAGGAGATATCTACATTACCGGATCGGATGCAGGAGGAAATCGATACCTTGTTGGAGGAGTATGATGGGTCGGATTTTGAAGTTATCTCCTTTGTATCTC
>JAEYXC010000437.1 GCA_023428655.1 Bacillota bacterium
AAGCCAGGTAAAAAAATATTGGCTACCGGTAATGGGAAGTGTAATTTTACGAACCGCTTCCAATCAACGGAATGCTATCGATCCGATGACAGCGCATTTGTTAACAAGGTGCTGTCTTGTTTTGATGCTACAAAAACCCTCGAGTTCTTTGAAGAATTGGGAATATATCCGAAGGAGCGGGAGGGCTATTATTATCCTAATTCCGAGCAGGCAGCAAGTGTGGTTCAGGTATTAGTAACCGAAGGCCTTCAGCTTGGTGTTCATTATCGTTATTCGGAAGCGGTAGTTGAGATAGGAACACCTCATTTTACCGTTGTTACCGAAAGCGCAGAAGATAAGAAGCTACATAAATACGATGGAAAGAAGCTGATACTTGCAACCGGAGGCTGTGCCTCCCCGCAGCTTGGATCGGATGGAAGCGGTTTTCGATTGGTGAGA
Organism: Bacillota bacterium; assembly: GCA_023428655.1. GTDB lineage: Bacteria > Bacillota > Clostridia > Lachnospirales > Lachnospiraceae > Mobilitalea. Next base: position 439 of record JAEYXC010000437.1, read on the forward strand.
GATCTGGGACACTCGGTGATCAAACCACTACCGGCACTCGTGCAATTGAAGTCTCCGAATAAATGCTGTAAGACGGCATCCGGAGTCAGATGCGGAGCAAGAGTAGTTGCGTATGATCAGGAGAAGCAACTAGCCATGGAGGAGGGAGAAATTCTATTTACCGATTATGGCATCTCGGGTATACCCATCCTTCAGCTTAGCCGTTTTCTCGCGAAATCCTTGGATAAAGGGAAAAAATGCTGGCTTACGTTGGATTTTATAAAGGAAAAATCAGAGGCAGAGTTACTTACTATGCTTCATAAACGCTTCAAGCAAAACAGGCAAAGAACCTTAGAGGAAATGCTTGTGGGACTCTTTAATCATAAGCTGAACTTTATATTAATAAAAGCGGCGGACCTTGATCCGAATATGCCCTCCGTCCAGCTGTCGGACCGGGATATGAAGCAACTGGTTCAGCAGATGAAGGGCTTTCAGCTACAAATTAACGGAACTAACTCCTTTGAAAATGCGCAGGTTTGTGCCGGAGGAGTGAATACAAAGGAGATCGACCCGGACACAATGGAATCAAGGTTAGTGAAGAGGCTTTATCTGACCGGTGAGTTGGTCGATGTGGATGGTACCTGTGGAGGCTATAACCTGCAATGGGCTTGGAGCACCGGCTATTTGGCCGGAAAATCCGCAGGCTATCTTGGTGGAAAGAATAGATGATGGGAGATTGGCTCCCTTCCCTTGATAAGAGAGGTTAGAGTGAAAAATCAAAGATTTTTCACGCGCAAATTTGTGCCTGCGGCCCAAAGTTTGCAGGTATTGATGAGAGGCATGGTTATAAATATGATACGAATTACACAAATTAAGCTTTCGATCCGACATACCGAAAAGGATCTCTTAAATGCTATCGCAAAGGCATTGCGGGTTCCGGCGCATAAAATAAGGGATCACAGGATCATTAAGAAGTCAATTGATGCCAGAAAGAATGAAATTAAATATATCTATACCATTGATGCCGTACTCTCCCTGGATCCAAAGGAAAAGGAGAGTGATATTGTGAAACGCAGTCACAATGTGAATGTTGCATTATCAACGGAAGAACAATATTCCTTTGTGCCCTGCGGTGAAGAGAGCTTCGCTCATCGCCCGGTCGTAGTGGGTACCGGTCCCGCAGGCCTATTTGCTGCCTATCTGTTAGCGAAGAACGGCTATCAACCAATCGTTCTGGAACGAGGCTTAGAGGTTCGTAAGCGAATAGAGGCAGTGGAACATTTCTGGAGGACGAATGAATTAAATCCGGATTGTAATGTACAATTTGGGGAAGGTGGTGCAGGAACCTTTTCCGATGGAAAGCTTAATACACTGGTGAAGGACATAGGGAACCGATATCGCCTTGTCATGGAGACCTTTGTACAGTTCGGTGCCCCCTCAGAAATTCTTTATCTGAACAAACCCCATATCGGCACCGATAAGCTTCGATATGTGGTTGAAAATATGAGAAAAGAGATTATTCGATACGGTGGAGAAGTACGCTTTGGTACCGCATTAACGGACCTGATCATAGAGCAGGGACAACTAAAAGCAATTGAACTCAACCGGAAGGAAATTCTTCCCTGTGAGTTACTGATTACAGCCATAGGTCATAGTGCCAGAGATACCTTTGAGATGTTTGATAAAAGAGGGTTGGAGCTAAGTGCAAAAGCCTTTGCCATAGGTCTTCGTATTGAGCATAAGCAGAGCATGATCAGCAGCTCTCAGTACGGAAAGGAATATATCCATCTTCCGGCTGCGGATTATAAGCTGACTCATCAGACTGAGAAGGGACGTGGTGTCTATTCCTTCTGTATGTGTCCCGGTGGTTTTGTGGTCAATGCTTCCTCCGAAGAGGGGCATATTGCGGTAAATGGCATGAGTAATTATTACCGAGATGAAGAGAACGCGAACAGTGCCATCGTTGTCACCATACAACCTACGGATTTTGGCTCAGGAGCTCCCCTTAGTGGAATAGAGTTTCAGAGAAATCTTGAAAAGGCAGCCTATGAAGCAGGAAGAGGTCTGGTACCCGTCCAGCTATTTGGTGACTTGTTAAGAGACAGGGATAGTGCTACAATAGGAAATGTTATACCGAATATCAAAGGAAAATATCAGCTGACGAATCTAAAGAACTGCTTACCATCTGAAATCTTAGCTTCGCTAAAGGAAGGAATTCTAGCCTTTGACAACAGAATTAAAGGGTTTGCTCATGAGGAAGCCGTTCTTTCGGGTGTGGAAAGCAGAACCTCATCCCCTGTAAGAATTCATAGGGATGAGCATTTTGAAGCAAATGTGAAGGGTATTTATCCCTGCGGCGAAGGAGCGGGCTACGCAGGTGGAATTACATCCGCTGCCATTGATGGTATTAAAGTGTTCGAAGCGATTGCAGGACGATATCGGAGAGGGTAAGACATAATCAAAGGATAAAGCAATTTAATCATTGGAGGTATTATGACACAGGATAGGGAGCAATTAAAGGATAAAAAGAGAGTTGTTATAAAGATCGGATCTTCTTCCTTAACACATCAACAGACAGGAAGCTTGAATCTGGATAAGATGGAGCGATTGGTTCGAATTCTTACGGATCTTCGCAATCAGGGGAAGGATGTGGTTCTTGTAACCTCCGGAGCCATCGCAGTAGGAAGGAAAGCACTGGGTATACCGGGGCGACCCACGGAGAGATCGGTGAAGCAGGCCTGTGCTGCCGTCGGACAAGCAAGCCTCATGATGGTATATCAGAAGCTCTTTGCAGAATATAATCAAATTGCAGCTCAAATATTAATGACAAAATATACAATGATGAATGATATCAGTCGAAATAATGCGAAGAATACCTTTGAAGAACTATTCCGTATGGGAGTGATACCGATTGTAAATGAGAATGATACCGTATCCACAGAGGAGCTTGATCTGGATTTTGGAGACAATGATACTCTTTCAGCAATTGTTACTGCGCTGGTAGAGGGGGATTTGTTAATTCTTTTATCCGATATTGACGGACTATTCACTGATGATCCCCATTCAAATAAGGAGGCAAAGCTAATTGCCTGTGTGCCGCAGATTAATGATGAACTATGTGGTATGGCAAAAGCATCTACCAGTAATGTAGGAACCGGAGGAATGACCACAAAGGTATCTGCGGCTAAAATAGCTACCGCTTCCGGTGCTGATATGATCATTACTAATGGAGACAATGTCAGAAATATCAATCATATCATAGAGGGCAAAGAGGTAGGAACTCTGTTTCAAGCTCATAAAAAAGACAATTTTAATATTATGGATTATATTAACTCTAAGCAATATCAAGTTTAATATTATGGATATATTAACTCTAAGTAATATCAAGTTTAATATTATGGATTATATCAACTCTAAGCAATATCAAGT
>JAEYXC010000106.1 GCA_023428655.1 Bacillota bacterium
TCTCCGTGTATCCAAGCATGAAGGAATATATAGAAACCATATGTGATTATATCTATACCAATCGTTTCATCAGTGATCCCAAGGATCCCGATTGTTATGGCTATCGCTCCATCTCCCCCCAAGGAGAGTCCTGTGGAAAGGGCTCTGCTTTACTACTTAAGAACATATTATCTCCAAATCCAAATAGAGCCGAAATACATCAGGTTGAAATAAATACTCTTCGATACATTTTACCAAATTGGTTGGATGATAATTTCCTTCCTAAAAAGAAGTATGGTTCCGGTGAGGGAGCCTTTGCTCGCTTATATGACCTGGAATACATCATTTTGCAGCTGTATCTTCTGGGTACGGTAGAGGAAGATTTACTGACGGAACAGTCCGCACAGGCATATACCCAGCTGGCATTCCGATTATTCCGTTACCGCATCGAAAAGACTCCGGATAAGGGTACCCGTGAATTAGAAGAGGTCGATCTTGCCATGGCTTTGCATTGGGATATGGAGGATCTCCTTAATCGCTATGAAGCCTTCGGCCACGAAGAGGAAACCCAGGAAGTAAGAATTCTTCTGAAGGACTACATGGAGAGACAAAAACAGGTGGTTGACTCCGGTCGAAGCTCTGTTACTGAGATTTATTTTGATAATGCCGGCGTTGCAATGACAACGGGAACCCTGCTCTCCTATGGCGATGTTGATGGCGGACTGAAGGCGGCTAAGCTTTTATTACCTAATGTAGCTTTTTCCAACGATTTCCGCTGCTATGCTCCGGATCGCTGGTGGGAATCCCAATCCCCCATGTATCACAACCTATGGGCGGTGAACGTAGCCAAGGCCATGCTACAGACTTATCTGGCAAACGGCGATCCTAACTATTTGGATGCAGCTTATCGTTCCATGATGCCAATGTTTCATAATTATGATTGGACAGCAAAGTCATCAGCACGTATAATGGAAAAAGGTGAAGGCGTTTCCACCTATTGCATAACCGCTCCTAACTTAAACCACGAGCCTTGTTCTCATAATCGTTTTGGGCAACAGATTTTTACGAATGACGAGTTTATCAATAGCCTAAAGCTTTGTGGAGATGATTGGGATAATGGTGTTGATCTCGTGATGTATCTCCAAACCTTTGGACAAACCTGTTACGTTGATGGATCACAGGACAAGCCTTATGCCGTGGGTGGTAGAACGGAACCTTCCGAGAAGGGATATCTCATCCACTCCTTCAGCGCCTACCCCTCCCGTTATTCTCTTAGGCCTTGGGATATGGTAATTGAGCGCAGCTCCAATACCTATACCATCGATGAGATTATAATAAAAGACGGAATATGTACTGAAGTATTCGTACAAGGTGTGGTTGAAGAAGCTATGGACTTCTTATGGATGATACAAAATCAGAAAAAATCGAAAATTTATCCTCAGTTTACTTTAATAAACAAGACAATGGAATAGCCGGGGATTGCTCAGAATATTCCCTTTGCTGATAAACTACGGATGAGAGGTATATTATGTCCACAATCAAAGAAATTGCTAAGCATGCAGGCGTCTCAACTGCAACCGTATCCTATGTACTAAACGGTACAAAAAAAATGAGCAGTGAAACCACGAATCGGGTAAATGAGGCGATTAAACAACTGAATTATTCTCCAAATACAGTCGCAAAGAATTTGAGAAAAGGAAAAACCTATACCATCGGAGTTATCGTAGAGGATGTCCGGTGTTTCCCAACACCGGATATCCTAAATGGAATCGGTGAATGTCTTGAGGCGGCAAATTATCAGATGCTGGTCCATGACCTTCATTTGTATGAGAAGATTTGGCCCGATTATACCAAAATCACCAAATATAAGGATCGTATCAAAAAGGGTATACAGCTTCTTAGGCAATCCATGGTATCCGGTATTATATACGTCTGTATGCATGACCGTGAAATACATGATTTGGTCGATCCCATGGATATACCTTTAGTGTATGCATATTCACGCACCACCGATGACCAAAAATATATCACCTATGATGACTTTGAGAGTGCCAGAAGCATGGTACAGCATCTGATCTCAATGGGGCACAAAAGGATTGGCGTGATTGGAGGCTACCCCCATGCTTATCCGACTCAAACCCGATTAAAGGGGATCCAATATGCCATGGAGGAAAATCATCTCCCCCTACCCACGGAGTATATCCGTTATGGGGATTGGGAATACCAATCCGGGTATACTGAGGCCCTGAATTTACTACAATTAAAGGAAAGACCCACTGCGATCTTTGCACTGAATGATATTATGGCGGCCGGCTGCTATGGAGCGGCCTCCGAATTGGGAATTAGAATTCCCACCGAGGTATCCATTGCCGGCTTTGATAATCGTGATATTTCACGTTATCTGCATCCTTCCTTAACGACCATGGGCCTACCTCTGCAAGAGATTGGCAAGCAGGCGTTAGATATATTGCTTGGAATTATTCAAGAAAAGAAGAATACAGCTAGCCAGGTGATTCTACCCTGTCAGGTGATTACAAGAAACTCAGTCATCTAACCGAAGATCGTTTATTGATGAATGCCTATTGCCGGATTGTTATGTCCTTGTAGGATGTAATTGGACGGTGATAAATAATATATTTATGTAAGAATAAGGAGCTTATATCTATGGAACAAAATAAGACTAAAATGTTAATTGATAAAGAATTTGTTATCTCAAAAATCGACGATAGAGTATATGGCTCCTTTATAGAGCATCTGGGACGTGCCGTATATGAAGGGATCTATCAGCCCGGACATAAGAACGCGGACGAGGATGGCTTTCGTCGTGACGTCATGGAGCTGGTAAAGGAATTAAATATCCCCATCATCCGCTATCCCGGTGGTAATTTTGTATCAAACTACTTTTGGGAGGACGGTGTCGGTCCGAAGGAGCTAAGAAAGAAAAGATTGGATCTAGCTTGGAGAACCTTGGAGACCAACGAGTTTGGACTGAATGAATTCGGAAAGTGGGCCAAAAAGGTAGACAGTCAGATTATGATGGCAGTCAATCTGGGAACCCGAGGAATTGCCGATGCTTGTAATCTTTTAGAATACTGCAACCACGATTCCGGCACCTACTACAGCGACCTGAGAAAAAGTCATGGTGTAGATAAGCCCTACGGCATCAAAACCTGGTGCCTCGGAAATGAGATGGACGGCGAATGGCAGGTCGGACAAAAGACAGCCACAGAGTATGGAAGATTAGCTGCTGAGACTGCAAAGGCGATGAAGCTCATCGATTCCTCTATCGAATTAGTTTCCTGCGGTAGCTCCTTTGTAAATATGCCAACCTTCCCCGAATGGGAAGCAACCACACTGGAGCATACCTATAATTATGTGGATTATGTTTCCTTACACCAATATTACGGTAATACCCAGAATAACACGGCAGACTATCTGGCTATGAATATGGATTTGGAGCATTTTATCCATAGCGTAATTAGTACCTGTGATTATATAAAGGCGAAAAAGAGAAGTAAGAAAACACTTCATCTCAGCTTCGATGAATGGAATGTATGGTTCCACTCCTCCGAGCACGATGATGACCTGATGAAAAATCATCCTTGGCAAAAAGCTCCTCATCTGTTGGAGGATATCTACACCTTTGAGGATGCCCTACAGGTAGGCCTTATGATGATAACGTTCCTAAAGCATGCGGACCGACTTAAGATCGCATGTCTGGCTCAGCTTGTTAATGTCATTGCGCCGATTATGACAGATGCAGAGGGTGATGCCTGGAAGCAGACCATCTATTATCCCTTCCTCCATGCCTCCAAATACGGCCGTGGCATTGCTCTTCTACCCCTGGTTACGACCAGCAAGCATGATACGTTAAATCATAATGACGTAACAGATATCGAGGCTATCTCCGTTTATAATCCGGAGAAGGAAGAGTTAGCGATCTTCGCTGTAAACCGAAATCTTGATTGTGACATTACCTTTGAAGCAGATCTTAGAAGCTTCGATGGATATCAAATGAAAGAATATCTGGTTATGGAAAATGATAACCTAAAGCAGGTAAATGGTTATTTAAAAGAAAATATTATACCAAAAAAGAAGACGGAATATGAATATCAGGACGGTTCCTTCACTACCATTATGAAACGCGCCTCCTGGAATGTTATCGTATTAGGAAAATAAGAGTATAAAATTATATTCATAATTATCCTATTGTTGTCCGGTATTTGTCTTGAAAGCCTTTATCCTTATCAGGGATAGAGGCTTTTTATATAAGGATTACCTGAAAAATATCTGCTTCTTCTATTGAATAACTTATGATTTTAATTTAGTATATATATGGCCCTTTTTTTGTCATATATGATATAAGTCATACACAAAAATTTGATGAACCTGTGTGTAAATATTCATTTTTCAATAATGATAGCTTATGACAGCATATCATACTAACTTTTTAAATTTCACAGAATTGAGGAAATACGATATGTCTTATAAAGATCTTCATAAGTTTATAGATGAACTGGAGAAACACGGTGAGCTTCAGCGAGTTCGCACTGAAGTATCAGCAAAGCTTGAGATTACAGAAATAACGGATCGAATTAGCAAGGCCCACGGGACTGCCTTATTATTTGAAAATGTAAAGGATTCTGAATATCCCGTTCTAATCAATGCCATGGGCAGCTACCAACGAATGAGTATGGGTCTGGGTGTACAGGAATTGGACGAAATCGGTGCCCAGATCGCCGAATATCTAGAGCTGGGGAATTACCTATCCATAAAAAAACTCATAAAAAGTGTCCCCCGTTTATTACGACTTCTATATGTTTTTCCTTATAAATCAAGAAGGAAGGGAAAATGCCAGGAGGTCATTGAGCATGAGGTTGATTTGGATAAAATACCCGTATTACAATGCTGGCCGGAGGATGCAGGTAAATTTGTAACTCTCCCTCTCGTATTTACGAAGGATATCAACACCAAGCGTCAAAACGTGGGAATGTATCGAATGCAGCTTCTGGATAAAACCAGTACGGGAATGCATTGGCATAAGCATAAGGATGGTTCAGAAATCTATAAAGGGTATAAGGAGCAGGGAAAACGTATGCCTGTCTCTGTAGCATTGGGCTGCGATCCCGCTATTACCTATTCCTCTACTGCTCCTCTGCCCTCCATGATCGATGAAATGATGTTAGCCGGCTGGCTTCGTAAATCCAACGTAAAGATGGTAAAATGCATCACCAATGATATTTATGTTCCAAGCAGTGCTGAATTTATATTGGAGGGATATGTGGATCCGGCGGAGGAGCTGGTTTTGGAAGGCCCCTTCGGTGATCATACGGGATATTATTCTCTTGCGGATTATTATCCCAGGTTTCATGTCACCTGCATTACCCATCGCAAAAATGCGATCTATCCGGCTACTGTCGTTGGAAAACCTCCCATGGAGGATTGTTATATGGCAAAAGCAACAGAGCGAATCTTCCTACCGATGCTTCGTATGATTATCCCGGAGCTGGTGGATATGAATCTACCTCTTGAGGGAGTCTTCCATAACTGTGCTATCGTATCCATTAAAGCGAAATATCCCGGCGCAGCTGCCAAAATAATGAATAGTATCTGGGGCATGGGACAGATGATGTATACCAAATTAATCATTGTGGTAGATGCTTCTGTTGATGTGCAGGATATCAAGCAGGTTCGAGACGCTGTACTGACTCAGGTGGATGCAGATACTAATCTCATTATTTCGGAAGGTTCGTTGGATGCCCTGGATCATTCCTCCAATGAAGCCCTCTATGGAAACCGTCTAGGGGTGGATGCAACAGGGATAAGAATACCGCAGAATAGGCGATCACTGACCAACACCTATCATATTATGGCCATCCAAAAAGAGAACCCCGGTCAGGGTAGGTTAGCACTTACCGAATATATGAGCAATCATACTGATAAATTTGTCATTGTGGTAGATCAGGAGGTTAATCCCGAGGATTTGTCCACTGTTATGTGGAAGGTATTTAATAATATTGATGCTAAAAGAGATCTGGTCATAATGGACGGTAAGATCGGCATTGACGCCACCAAGAAGTGGCGGGAAGAAGGCTTGACCAGAGACTGGCCAAAGGATATTGAAATGACGAAAGAGATAAAGCAGTTGGTGAACGAAAGGTGGAGAAGTTATGATCTTAATGAAATTAATCCGTAAAATTAAGGATTACGGAAAGCTGGTAATGTTCTCCCATACTATTTTCTCTCTCAGCTTTGCCCTCCTATCCATGCTCTTAGCTTCAGAGGGGTTACCAAGTCTAGATACCTTGTTTTGGATCCTGGTGTGCTTTTTAGGTGCCAGAACCGGTGCCAATGCAATCAATCGTGTCATTGATGCTGAAATTGATGCCAGAAATCCCAGAACCGCCAATCGTCAGATACCCCGCGGCGAAATAAAAAAAGTGGAAGTCATTCTTTTAACCTCCCTCTGTTTTCTGGTTATGCTGGTTGGTGCATATCAATTGAACTTCATTTGTTTTTTGTTATCACCGGTTGCACTATTTTTATTGATTATCTACTCCTATTGCAAGCGATTTACCTACCTATGCCACCTGGTTCTGGGCGTCACCTGCGCCTGCGCACCCGTCGGAGCCTGGCTTGCTATCACCGGGGAGCTAAGTCTGCTACCACTCTTCATGGGAGCCGCCAATACTCTTTGGGTAGCCGGCTTTGATATTATTTATGGCTCGCAGGATTATGATTTTGATAAGTCTAACGGACTTCATTCCGTTCCGGTTCAATTTGGCGTAAAAAATGCTCTTCGCATCGCAATGCTGTTTCATATCATAACCGTCCTGTGCCTCATATTGATTGGGCTGCTGTCAGCGGAGCTGGGTATTGTTTATTTTGTTGGGTTAGCCATTATCATACTCTTATTTATCATCGAATACCGTCTGGTATCACCTACGAATTTAACCAACGTCAATATTGCCTCTTACAGCATCAACCAATTGGTAAGCATTGTCCTGCTAATCAGCGGGTTATTGGATATCCTGCTATTGTGATTCAAGTGCCGAAAGTCCAATATACTGAGATAAATAGTTATTCATATACACATATTTATCTTCCTGTATATCAATCTTTTGTCACATAGATACTAATATAAAATAGAAAAGGAAATAATAATGAAAAAGAAATTACAAATGCTCATCACCTTAGGCTTAATAGCACTACTTCTTGTCGGCTGCAATTCTGATAATACATCAAATAAAACAAACACTCCGGCAATCGAAGAAGATAATTCTTCACAATCCTCTGAGAATACCACAGCTTCCCCAGACTCAACAGCTACTCCCTCCGAGAAAACGGTTCTTCGAATCGGGATGATGTCCTCCTATGATGTTATTCCCTATGTCATGATTAATGAACTGGGCCTTGCCGATCGATATCAGCTGGAGCTGCAGCTTGAGGTCTTTACCTCTGCGAAAGATCGTGATGCGGCTTTTCTTGCCGGAGAGCTGGATGGTGTATTAACAGATTATATCGGTGTATGTATTTATCAAAATGCTGACTTTGACGTTAAAATCACAGGTATTACCGATGGTGATTATGTACTGGTAGCAGGCAAGAACAGTGGTATTTCATCCATCGATGAGATTCAAGGAAAAAGTATTGCTATATCCCAGAATACCTTAATTGATTATACATTAGATCAAATTTTATCAAAGAATTCCATGAGCAGTGATGCTGTCGTAAAGGAAATCGTTCCCCGTATTCCGGACCGTGTTGAATTGCTTCGTAACAGCAAAATTGACCTTGGCTTACTACCGGAGCCCTTTGCTTCTATTGTATTAAACGATGGAGCCATTTATCTGGGAAGTGCAAACGATATTAATCTTTATCCTGCCGTATCTGCATTTACCAAGGCCGTTCTGGATGAAAAGGCAGAAGCAGTCAAAAATCTGTACTTGGCTTATAACGAAGCGGTCGCATATATTAATAAGACCGATGTCTCTAGTTATGAGGATATTGTGATCGCGACGGTTGGATATCCGGAAGAAATGAAGGGACAGATTACCATAGAGCCCTTCCGTGAGAGCTTGCTCCCGCCAAGAGAAGATATTGAGTCCGCTATTGCATGGGCAAGTAATAAGGGTCTTTGCAGTTCGGATCTAACCTATGAACAGATGATTTATGATGTTTATTCCAAATAAGTTATTTTGTTAAGAAGAGGAATGCCATGTTGATTATAAATGATTTATCCATTCACTACAAATCCAAACAGTCCGATAACCAGATAATCCGCAGCCTCTCCTTTCAATTACCAAAAGGGGAGTCTTTGGCCGTACTTGGTTCCTCGGGATGCGGCAAGTCCACCCTAATCAATGCTTTGGCAGGTTCCCTCCCCATAGAAAGTGGTACCATAGAATTTGCTACGGATGACCAACGACTCTCATTGAATTCAAAACAGCACAGGATTGGTCTCATCCCTCAAAGCTACGGTCTGCTTCCCTGGAAAACGGTTAGAGCGAATTGCCTGCTACCATTAAAGATTCGGAAAGAGTATCACAAGGACAGGCATTCCAAGGAACTGAAACAGATCTCCAGCGCACTTAATATTCAGGATATCCTCGACAAATATCCCAAGGAATTAAGCGGTGGCCAATTACAAAGAAGTGCCATTGCAAGAGCCTTTCTTCTCCAGCCGGATTTATTACTGATGGACGAACCCTTCTCCGCATTGGATGCTATCACCAGAGAGGAAGCCAGAGAACTTTTTCTAAAGGTTTGGACGTATCAGAAACCCACTACGATTCTGGTGACCCACAGTATTGAAGAGGCGCTGTACCTTGGAACTATGATTTATGTAATGGGTGCAGAGAACGGTACTATTAAATATAAATGTGATAACCCACATTTTGGACAATTAAATCCGGATCATGCTGACTATCTTGCAACAAAGCAGATACTACGCCAACAGTTAATAACAAAGGATGAGAGGATGAAATCAATTGACTAAATTATTGAAGCAGTGCATGATATTTGTGCAGGGATTTGTATCGATCAATCTGATCTGGTTCATTGCATTTCTTCTCACAGATACCGCCGTAATACCGAGCCCACTCCGGGTATATCAAAGCTTTCATACCGTTTTGCAAGATCATATGATGATACATGTATTATACAGCTTAAGAAGAATTGGAGCTGGAGTGGCCATAGCCTTAATCATCGGTGTCCCCATCGGAATATTGCTTGCCTATTCTAAAAAAGCAAACATTATACTATACCCTTTCATTTATTTTAGCTACCCCATCCCAAAAACTGCTCTGCTGCCCATAGCAATGCTGCTGCTTGGTATGAGGGATGGCTCAAAGGTTGTAATTATGGTATTGGTCCTTGTATTTCAGATTATCATATCAGTTCGTGACAGCATTCAGACCATTGACAAATCCATGTATCAGATTCTCAAGAGCTCAGGAGCTCATAAGCTTGCTATCATCCGCTATGTTACCCTTCCAGCGATACTGCCCCAATTACTTACCAGTCTTCGTGTATCAATAGGAGCTGCGGTTTCTATCCTGTTCTTTGTGGAGGGTTATGGTACAACCTATGGAATGGGCTACTATATTCTGGATGCATGGTCACGGATTAATTATATCGAGATGTACATCGGCATTATAACCATTGCTATCATTGGTTTTTTATTATTTGTATCAATTGATTATCTCGCATATCGCATCTGTAAATGGAATTATATAGGGGATAGCAGCATCTAGAAATTAGAAACTGTTACTAGAAATTCGCAGGGCTGAACTGTTACTAAAATTATCTCCAAGAAAGAGGATTATATATGGAGCAAATTCAAACTATGAATAACAAAAAAAGGCTAGTCGTCGGAATGAGCGGTGCTAGCGGTGCAGCTCTTACCATAAAGCTGCTTCAACTAATGAAAAACTGTCCTGATTGGGAAACCCATCTGGTAATATCCTCAGGAGCAAAGATGACCATAGCACAGGAGACGAATTATACCTTAGCTGAGGTCGAAGCCATGGCCGATGCCATCTATGATATCAATAATTACGGAGCAAAGATTGCCAGTGGCACCTATCAGACCGAGGGTATGGTGGTTATCCCGTGCAGCATGAAAACTGTTGCAGGAATTGCCTGCGGTTATTCCGATAATCTACTTCTGCGGGCTGCGGATGTTACCCTAAAGGAACGCAGAAAATTAGTGCTTGTACCAAGAGAGAGTCCCTTAAGTAGCATTCATTTAAGAAATATGCTGTCTCTCACAGAAGCCGGAGCATATATTATGCCTCCTGTCATTCCTTATTACACCCAGCCTAATAGCCTGGAGGATGTTAACCTACAAATCATCGGTAAGATATTGGATAAGTTTCAAATTCCTATTAATGGTTTGAGACGCTGGGGAGAAAATCAGTAGGCATTCCAATCACAGGGACCCAGGGGATGAATGACCGTTCCACCTTCACTCAGTATGTCAAAGGCATGTCGGACTATTTCCTCCGGTTAACTAACGCATATTCCTTGCAATAGAAGCTTAAAATGTTCCACCGCTTGTTCCTTTAAATTAAAATCGGGATATCGGATACACCACTCGTAGCTTAGTCCTCGTAAAGCCATTACAAAATGCCTTGATAACTCCTCCGGTGTTATAGAAGTCTTAAATTCTCCCGTCTTTATTCCCTTTTCCAATAGGGTATAAAATAAACGGTAAAGCTCCCGATTATAGCCCTTGACGGCCTCCATATCCACGGTCTTCATTAACAATAGCTGATATACCTTTTTCATATTCTCAAAGCCGATTGTGTCTTCTAGCACATCGGCTATTTTTTCCGTTAGTGCAAGAAGCATATCGTAAGCTGACATATCAACCGGCAGTGCCTCCATAAATGCTTTATAATCCGTATCAGTACTGAAAGCAGAATCTGCAATTATTACAGCAATCAATGCATCCTTGGATTCATAGTGCACATAAAAGGCACCCTTGGTGATTCCTGCCTCATCCGTAATATCCTCCAAGCTCACCTCTGCAAAATCTCGCTCCATAAACAACCTCTTTGCTATTTCATACAGCCTTTGCTTAGTTTCAGCCCCCTGCGCCTTCTTCTTATTAATTTTTTTCTCTCTCATGTTTGTTCTCCTCTATTGACTTTGTCGAATAAGGTATAGTAAACTATTTTTATGTTACTAACCTCGTTTACTAAACTCATTCACTTCAAATACAATGCCTTATTTTCTTGCTGATCACCAAATATTACATAGCTTTACAATACATCAATCAATATAAATTTTCAATGAATTTATTCTTCATCCCAAAGGAGGAACTCATCATGGTAATCAACAAATCACAGGACAATGGGAAGGTCACTCTCTCCCTCTCGGGCAGACTGGATACCACCACTGCACCGCAGCTTCAGGACGCATTACTTCCTGCCTTCGATGAGGCGAGTGAAATCCACCTAGACTTCACAGATCTCGCCTATGTGTCCTCAGCGGGACTACGTGTTCTTTTGATTGGACAGAAAATGGCAATAACAAAGGGTGCAATCATGATAGTCACAAACATCTGCGACGAAATAATGGAGGTGCTTGATATGACAGGCTTTTCCAATGTATTAACCCTCGCGTAAAGCAGAAAGGTAGGGTAATTCTTATGAAAGGTGATTTATTTCGAAAAGAGGCCATGGAAAAAATGACAGGCCCGGAGGATTTGAATACCTACGTTAAGGTTCTGAAGCCTCGCGTCTGGTTGATCCTTCTTAGCATAGCCATCGCCGTGGTCGGCCTGGTGTTGTTTATCGCATCCACAGGATTTCCCATTTGGGAGCTGCTTTTCGGGAATATTTCGGGGTGAAGGCTATGTCGAATAAGGTTCCTGTAATTTTACAGCTTGAGATGGTGGAATGCGGAGCAGCCTCCCTGGCAATGGTCATGGCATACCATAATAAGTGGGTGCCCTTGGAGCGTTTGCGAGTAGACTGCGGAGTATCCCGTGATGGCAGCTCAGCGAAAAACATTCTTAAGGTGGCTAGAGTCTATGGCTTTGAGGCAAATGGTTACCGGGTAGAGCTTAATGCAATCCCAACCCTACCCATGCCCTGCATCCTCCATTGGAACATGAATCATTTTGTAGTGCTGTGCAGGGTTACAAAGAAATATGCCATCATCAATGATCCCGCCCGCGGTGAGGTAAAGGTACCCATTGAGGAGTTTAATACCTCCTTTACCGGGATTGCCATCGCAATAACACCGGGCAAAGATTTCATCCCCAGCGGGAAACCCGTCAGTGTATGGCCCTTCGCCAAAGCACGTTTTAAGGGCTCCGCACCGGTATTTGCATTTATTATCACTGTGACTGCATTGACCTCAATGCTTGGCATTATTATTAATCTTTTCAATCGAGTGTTTATTGATGATCTTCTCTCTGGCAGACATTCAGAATGGACCTATGGATTTATCTGCTTATTCCTAGCATTCCAATCTCTAAGAATAATACTGACCGTATTCAGCACACGAACCAACTTAAAAATAACGGCCAAATTCGCAGTTGTATCCAGTGGAATGTTTATGTGGCACGCTCTACGCCTGCCCGTTCATTTTTAC
The DNA here is from genome assembly GCA_023428655.1 of Bacillota bacterium. Lineage (GTDB taxonomy): Bacteria > Bacillota > Clostridia > Lachnospirales > Lachnospiraceae > Mobilitalea. The sequence continues at coordinate 12,586 of JAEYXC010000106.1, forward strand.
TCCACTCGTAATGCGGGGGATATTGCCACCAGACAGGGTGAAAACGACCGTATTTCAATAAGCCTGATTGAGCTATTCGCTCCCTTGTTCATCGATGCCATTATGATGGTGTTTTACCTTGTTATTGTACTTCGCTACAGCGTATTCCTAACGATCATCGGCATATCCTCCTTACTAATCAATTACGGAGTAAGCAGGTTGATAAATAATAAGAATATCGACATTTCCCGTGTCTCTTCTCGGGATGAGGGAAAGCTAAGATCTATGACAGTGGCAGGGGTTGAAATGATCGAGACGATCAAATCGGCCGGTGCAGAGGATGGCTTCTTTGAGAAATGGTCGGGTCTACACGCAGCTGTCAACGATTCCCTCATAAGGTCCACAAAGCTAAATCAATCCGTCGGGCTGATACCGCAGGTTGTCAGCCAGATTACCAATATCTTTATTTTACTTACCGGTGCATATTTAATTATCAAGGGGAGCATGACCGTTGGCATATTTTTTGCCTTTCAAGGCTTTTTAACCTCCTTCCTTACCCCCTTTTCCAAAATAATCGGGGCAAGGCTTCAGATGCAGCAGACAAAGGTGTCCATGGAACGTGTACAGGACGTACTTAACTATAATACCGATGTGGAATATCGGTCTTTTGATCTGTCTGAGAATTTTTATAAGCTGTCCGGCCAGCTTGAAATAAGGAATCTCACCTTCGGATATAACAAGCTGTCTCCCCCCCTTTTGGAGAACTTTAATCTGTCGCTGAAGCCCGGTGAAAGCGTCGCCCTAATTGGGGCTTCCGGCTGTGGAAAATCAACGCTGGCTAAGCTTATAAGCAACCTATACCAGCCCTGGAGCGGCGAAATCCTGTTTGGCGGTAAGACAGTTGATCAGATACCAAGGGAAATATTCACCGGTTCCGTATCAGTTGTGGATCAGGATATTGTGCTGTTTCAGGATAGTATCAACAATAACATCAAGACCTGGGACACAAGCATCGAGGATTTTGAGGTGATTCTAGCAGCAAGGGATGCACAAATCCATAACACAATCCTCGATCGTGACGGTGGTTACGATGCACCTGTTTTAGAGGGCGGAAGGAATCTCTCCGGGGGCGAGCGTCAACGGTTGGAAATAGCCGGTGCTCTGGCAAGTGACCCTACCATAATCATTCTTGATGAGGCTACCAGTGCCTTAGATGCCAAAACCGAGTATGATGTGATCCAAGGAATCAAGAACAGGGGAATATCAATGATTATCATCGCCCATCGTCTATCAACCATACGTAGCTGCAATGAGATTATTGTTCTGGACAGGGGCAGAGTAGTACAGCGCGGAACCCATGAGGAGCTTTACGCCGTCGAGGGCAAATACAGAGAGTTGGTGAGTATGAATTGAACTGGTTTGAGGACCAAATAAAAAATCGTCTGCAAAAGGACGAGGACGATTTCTCAGGAGCCTTCTGTGAACTGTCCTCCATCGTCATGGGTGAAGCGGCAGCGAAGGCCGGTCTTGTTACACCACGGCAGAAAACACAAAATGCGATTCAGGAGATACTTAAATTCTTTGGCCAGGATATCATTCCTGTCCCGGAAAGTATCAACGATACAGTAGAATACATAGATTACAGTCTAAGGCCCTCCGGTATTATGAAGCGCCGTGTGGAGCTAAAGGAAGGCTGGTGGAGTGATGCCAGCGGCCCTCTACTCGGTCTCTTAGAAAATGGAGATGCAGTTGCTCTATTACCTTCAAGAGGCGGGTATTCTTATTATGATTATGAAAACCAAAAAAGGATTCCATTAAACGCACGGACAGCAAAAAAAATAGCCCGATACGGCTACTGCTTTTACAAACCCTTTCCAAACCACGCCCTTTCCGTGATGGATCTGGTACGATATCTATTTCACACCATCACGAGGAGTGATGTAATTTTCTATCTGACCATAATGACAATTACTACTCTGATGGGATTAGTTCAGCCGAAGCTGTCTTTATTATTGTACAACTTTATCATACCCCGTGGTGAGGTAACCTATCTATTCTCCCTTGGTATCCTGATGTTCTCCATGGCTTTGGCGACACAAATCCTGTCACTCAGTCGAGACCTTGTGATGTATCGATTGAACATGCGGCTTAGTAACACCGTGGAGCCGGCTGCTATGATGCGATTGCTGAGCTTACCCGCTGATTTCTTTAAGGACTATTCCTCGGGCGAGCTTAGTCAGAAGTTCTCACTGATTCCATCAATCTGCAGCTCCATCTTCTCCGTCCTTACGGGAACGCTTCTGACCTCCTTGTTCTCACTGGCTTATTTTACTCAAATCGCTAACATCACACCAGCCCTGTTGGCTCCGTCCCTTCTTATCATCGGAGCTACGCTGGCAGTGAACATCCTTACCACACTGGCTTCCATGAAGCTCCAGAGACAGTCGCTGGAGGCTCACGCAAAGCTGTCCGGCATGACCTATTCCATGTTATCCGGTATCCAGAAGGTCAAGCTAACAGGCTCCGAGAAGAGGATCTTCGCAAGATGGGCGTCCAAGTACAAGGCGGCGGCAAACTTCGCCTATAACCCACCTTTTATCTTAAAATATTCCGGCATCCTCAGTACTGTCATCTCAACCATTGGGATTGCTGTCGTTTATCTCATCTCCATTCTGTCACAGATGGGTATCGGTGAGTATCTGGCTTACAACACAGCCTATGGTATGGTGTCAGCTTCTATCCTATCCCTTGGCTCACTGACCACCTTCTATTCTGGACTGAAGCCGCAGCTGGACCTTGTTGCTCCAATCATGAAGGCAGTCCCTGAAATCAGTGGCCACAAAACAGTGGTGACCTCCCTCTCCGGTTCCCTTGAGATACAGAACCTCACCTTTCGGTATGAGGAGGACGGACGCAACATACTGGATGGAATTAACATCAAGATACGTCCGGGTCAGTATGTAGCAATCGTCGGTAAGACCGGCTGCGGTAAGTCCACCCTGGTACGTCTTCTCCTGGGGTTTGAGAAGCCAAACAAAGGCGCAATCTACTATGACGGAATGGACATAACAAAGCTTGACCTAAGGTCCCTACGACGAAAGATCGGTACCGTCATGCAAAGTGGCAAGCTGTTTACCGGTGATATCTTCAGCAATATAGTAATCTCTGCTCCAACCCTGACACAAGAGGATGCATGGGAGGCTGCGAGAATCGCCGATATTGCATCCGATATCGAAGCAATGCCTATGGGTATGCACACCATCATTACCGAGGGCAGCGGCGGTGTATCGGGAGGCCAGAAGCAGCGGTTAATGATTGCAAGGGCTGTGGCTCCAAAGCCCAAAATTCTGATTCTCGATGAATCCACCAGTGCATTGGACAACCTTACCCAAAAGAACGTCACCAGTGCCCTTAGTACCTTGAAATGCACCCGTATTGTTATCGCACACAGGCTGTCCACGATCAAGGATTGTGACAAAATATATGTACTGGACGGTGGAAAGGTCGTCGAGGAAGGTACCTTCGATGAACTTTATGAGGAAAAAGGGTATTTTCATGAGCTCGTCAGCCGGCAATTACTTGGGGAGGTAACAGAAAAAAATAATTTGTAACAAATCATTAACTTGGTTGTATAAACATATGAAGAAATAAATGGAGGAAACCGGATGACAAATTTCGAAAAGAAGCTCAAGCTGTTGTTCGACGCACAAGATTTTTTCCAAGACCCAGGGCTGGAGGCAATCATCAAAGATGTGGTTGTTCGTGTAGAAAATGTAAAGCCATTAGCTGACGATGAACTGGAGCAGCTGTTCGCTGCCGGAGACCCTCTCCCCACCGAGAAAGTAAAGGACGGGCCTGGCGATGGAAAATAACAGAGAAGGTCTGGCCGAACAGATTTTTTTAGAGTACAAGCCCCGAATATATGGCTATCTACATAATAAAAACATAGCCTTTTCTGATGTGGATGATGTGTTTGCCGACATCATGCTAAAAGCCACTACTTATATCGAAAGCTATGACAGCTGCAAAGCCTCTCTATCCACATGGGTCTACACGATCTGCCGCTCTGTTGTAATCAATTACTGGAAAAGGAGTAAGCCGGAACTTCCTCTGACAGAGGAACAATCCTCCGGTTTCGATCTGGAGCGTACCGTCGAGATCGGGGAAGAGCTTCGTGAATTGGCACATCACCTTAGCCGCTTACCGGATCGGGAGAGAAAAGTCATCGTATTACGGCTATATCAGGAAATGGGATACTGCGAAATCGCACAGGCAATGGGTCTTTCGGAGGGAAATGTCCGAGTCTTATTTTCGAGAGCCTGCAAAAAACTCAGGGAATGGATGAAGACGAAAAATTAGTTACTGTTATATAAACAAATCAAATATCAAAAAATCAAAGGAGGAATAACCATGAAACCGGACAAATCAAAAAGCATGACAAATGAACAATGGGAAGAGCTCACAAAGATAAAGGAAATGGCTGAACTGGAGGCGGTGACCGGTGGTGCATATGCCGATATCCGGGATGAGGCAGATGCAGAAGGGCGCTTACATAATTTTCAGGATGATATCAATGACCTTTGCCCCTGCCATAATGATTATAAATGGTCACGGTATTTTATACGCGAGTGTACTCCCCTAGGATTTTTTGAACATCGGTATATTGATATTAAGTGTTATAGTTGTAAAAAGCAGTGGCCTGAATGGAAATGTCGCCCTTTGGTATGATCAAAATAAATGTAGAATAAAGGAGGAACTCAAAATGACATTCATAGAAAAACTTTCAAAGTTAGCACCCAATCACTTAGAAGAGCTTGCTAATGTAATGGACCTAGAACAACTGGATGCCTTCGCGTCCATACACCACATTGACCTCAATCCAGAGGAAAAGGCACAGGCAGTCGAATACTTAAAAAATGGCAAGCTGCTTCTCGAGGATGAAGCTCTTACCTTGGTGGCAGGAGGAAGAAACGGCCATGGCTCCAGACCTCTTTTCTTAGTAAACAATGCTCCTGCAAGTCAAAACGACCCCTTCTCTCCACAAGGAGACGCTAATGCCAAAGAGTAGAACCTTACCAAAATAAAGGAGAAGCTTATAATGGAACTTACGAAAAAATGTTCAAAGCTTACACCCGAACAAAGAGAAGAACTCATCAAGCTCCAGCTGTCGGACGACGATTTGGCTATGGCCGCTGGAGGACAGTTGGAGTCAACGCAGCATTGCTACTTTTTCCCTGATCTATCTGATCAATATGAGATAAGATATAACAGGGTCTATTTATTGTGTGATAGGCATCCATGTAACTGTCAATGCAGTTGCAAAGGAACCAATCGATGCATCGATGGCAAACATCTTATTACAAGCGTAGGTAGAAATGAGTATACACCATATCCCAAAGGTCAATATAATCACAATTTACGCTATTACATATATATTCGCAGATAAAGAAATCCGATTTGATTTTGCCATTGTCCTTTTGTTAATGAAGGGGTGGATGCTAAATGACAACAATTAGACAAATTGAGCATTACGCTGAAATCATGTTTGCCTTTGAACCAAAAATACGCTACTTCGTGGAGGTTGAGTCTGCGGAGGGTGTAGTCTTCTGTGCTTATGAAGCGGAAGAACCCATAGGACTTGTCTGCCTTAGAAAACAGATTAACGCCTTTGACATCGCTTATCTCTACACAAAGGAAGCGCATCGGCGGCAAGGTATAGCAAGCAGATTGATGGACCACGCTGTAGATTATGCTAAGAAACAAGATAAAAGCCTGCGTTTTCGTATCCTTAAAAGCAATGAATACGCACCAGTGTGTATGGCAATCGCTCACTCCTTAAATATGAAGCTAAGCGAGGAAATGATCTTTTTTGCGCTGACTGTGAACGCTGAGTCCAAACGCGCATGGGAGGAATATCGCCCGAGGGCACTTGAAATGATTGTGAATATTAAAAAAAAGATGGGAAACCATCAAATAATATCCTTTGACGAAGCGGATCCTGTCGTACTGAATAGGCTACGAGACAAAATCGGAAAGGAACTGCCGGGACTTAACCCCTTTGCCCTCCTACAGCTTAACACAGAATTTTCCTTTCTGCTGTTACAGGGCAGTGAGCCCATCGCCTTTAATGCGGTACGAACGATTGGGAACAAGATGATTTTTGAAATATCCTCCGCACAAAAAGGTATGTCGATTATTGAAATAGTACCAGTCTTTTTTGACAAATTGTTTGACAGCCCTATTGAGCGAGTTACCTGTATGGTATGTAACTACAATCAAGCCGGGCTCAACCATGTGAAGAAGCGGTTTGGGTTTCTGTTCAAGGAACATAATCGTCAGATAATTTATGTAATATATTTTCATTCTATAACGAGATGAGACTTATTTCCAAAATTATAGAACTACAAAAGCTATTTTTAAACCAAGGAGGAATCACAATGACAATATTTAAAAAATTTACGTTACTCACAGCGGAGCAAAGGATGGAATATGCCAATTTAAAGGACATAACTGAACTGGAATCACTGGCAAGAGAACATGGTATTGAACTGAGCGAAGATGAAAAAGTGCAGGTGCAGGAGTATTTTATAAGCGGTAAGCTGTCGCTTGATGATAATGATCTTGATATGGTCGCAGGCGGTAATATTAAGGGTGATCCGGAGCCTAGGGCAAACCAGGATGGAAGGTATTATTGTGTACCGGATCACTTGTTTGTATGCTCTAGCCATCTTTATCGAGGCGTATATGATCATATTTGGGCACGTGAAAAGCTAATAGAAAAGGATTCTACCATATATAAGGATTGTAAATGCTATTTTTGCGGATATACACGGGAATCAATCAGTTGACGGCGATGTACTGATCGAGGAAGAAATGGTACAGCGAAGGGAGGGAACTTCATCTCAATCCGATTTAAAATATTAACCTTTGTTCTTACATTCATAACACTTCTTGGAGCAGCCTTTATTATATATTCCATGTATACGACCCATAATTATAAAAGACTTCGTCTCGAGGGCATAGAGAAAACCGTAGAGTTTGAGACCGAAAAGGTAAATAAGGAAATCGCCAGAATGGAGCTTGGTGCAATCAGCTTTG
>JAEYXC010000456.1 GCA_023428655.1 Bacillota bacterium
ACAGCCGAATTATATGGAGGAATACTTAAAATGCCAGAAACTGACACTGAAAGTTTGATAGGACAGCTAATTGTACTCGTTATACTGACTGCAATTAATGCATTTTTCGCCTGCGCGGAGATGGCGATGGTATCATCGAACAAAAGTAAAATAAGAAGACTTGCAGAAGAAGGAAAAAAAAGTGCAAGGCTTGTACAGAAATTTAATGAAGAACCTACCAAGTTCTTATCCACAATCCAGGTAGCAATTACGCTCGCAGGTTTTTTCTCGAGTGCTACTGCAGCACAGGGCTTATCCAATCCTTTGGGAGAGTGGTTAACCAGCAGAAATGTTCCTTACGGGACGCAAATTTCGTTAATTGCGGTTACGTTGATTTTATCCTATTTTACCCTTGTATTTGGTGAATTGGTACCAAAGAAGCTTGCACTTCAAAAGCCGGAAGCCATCAGCATGTTTTGTGTGAAGCCGATTAAAGCAGTATCGAAAGTTGCATCGCCCTTTATTAAACTACTTACTTTATCCACAAATCTGGTAACGATGCCCTTTGGTGTTAAGGAAGGGAATACAGAAGAAATCTTATCCAGAGAGGAATTAATTTCTCTTGTGAATGAAGGCCAGGCTCATGGTGTCTTAAATAAGAAAGAGAAAGAAATGATAAATTCCATAATGGAATTTGACGAAAAAATTGCGAAGGAAATAATGACCCCCAGAATTAATGTCTTCTCCATAGATATTGCCGGTCCTAAAGAGGAATATCTGGAGGAGCTGATGAATAGTAAATATACTCGTATCCCGGTATATGAGGAAGATATCGACAATATCATTGGTATGCTGTATATTAAGGACTTCTTTAAGGAAGCCGTAAAGCGTGGCATACACAATGTCGACATTAGAACAATTATGAAAAAACCTTATCTCGTACCCGAAAGCAAGATTATTAAGGATTTATTCCGTGAGCTTCAGCTCTCAAAGAAGCAAATAGCAGTTCTGATCGATGAATACGGAGGCTTTGCCGGTATTGTAACCATGGAAGATCTCGTAGAAGAGGTTATGGGTGATATCGAAGACGAATACGATCCAATCCATTATAAGATTAAAAAGCTGGATGATTCTACGTATCTAATCGATGGAATGGCGACTCTTGATGAAATAAATAATAAATTGGATTTGCATTTATACTCTGAGAATTATGATACCTTGTCAGGCTATCTGATTGATCACATGGGCTCCATTCCACAGGAGAATGATGATCGAACCATAGAGGAGAAGAATCTTGTCTTTAAGCTTGAGTGTGTGAAAAATAAGAGAATCGATAAGGTGAAGCTCTATATCGGGAAAGAGGAGCCGGAGGAGTAGTATAGGCAAGATAGGTTAGAAGGAAGGAAGAAAGATGGGTCATAGATCGACAATAGAATTTGGTATTATTGGATTAGGGAGATTTGGTTTCTCCCTTGCCTCCACCTTGGCAGAGGCCAAAAGAGAGGTGTTAGTACTTGACAGTAGTGAGAATAAGATCAGATCAATACGACACCTGACGGATAATGCCCTGGTAGTAAGTGACCTTTCCAAAGATTCATTAATGCAAGCAGGTATTCAAAACTGTGAGACAGTAATAATATGTATCGGAGAAAAGGTTGACGTAAGTATACTGACAACGTTAAATGTAATTAGTATGGGAGTTCCAAGAGTAATAGCAAAAGCAATCAGCTTGGAGCAAGGGAAGATACTCGATAAGATTGGAGCTGAAGTAATCTATCCTGAGCATGATATGGCGATTCGTCTGGCCAATCGTCTAATGTCCTCGAGAGTAATGGATTATATTACCTTGAACGATGACATCACCATAACAGAGCTTCGTTTAACATCAAAGATCTCTGGTCAAACAGTGCTACAGGCCAGTATCAGAAAGAAGTTTAAACTAAATATCATTGCTCTGGAGCAGGATAAGAAGACCATTACAGAGATTACACCAGAGCTCGTTCTTCACGAGAATGATATAGCAGTATTGGTTGGGAAAAAAGAACATATCAAGAAGTTTGAAGCATATCTTACTTCTACCCGATAAACGAAAAGCCATGGAAAAATCCTTTACCGGATTATTCCATGGCTTTTCGTATTTGGTATTATCCGATGTTGTTGGGGTGGATAATATATCAGAATTTAGAAGTTTGCTTATTTTCGTCCACCGGCCTTGCCGGGTTTTTCTATTCCTTTATTGGTTTCCCTTGTATTACGGGAATCATCCCTATCTTTTTTGCCATGATCTTGATTTGTACTTTTATCTCTACCGGATTTACTCTGACTATTTTCCGATCGATTATTATTTCTTTGTTCCTTTCGGTCCTTGGGGTCCTGCTTTATGGAAGTATTCTCTTCCGGGATGGATTGCCTCTCTCTCTGTCGGAGGGAATGCTCTGACCCGTCGGAGGCTTGCTCTTTGGCTTCATCCCTCTTACCCTTTAAGGGTTCTTCAGAGGCTTTTCTCTTTCTTTCATCGGATGCTTCCCATGTTTGCTTTTCCTTTAATTTATCATGCTTTGAATCTGATTTCTTGAGGGATTTTTCTTCCTTCTTCTGTTGTTTGGTTTCATCCCGTTTCCGTTGTTTCTCTTCCTTGTCTTCCTCTTTTGCTGCTTTTTCCAGGTCCTTTTCATCCTTTTCGATGGTGGTTTCTGAGTCAGAAGAATTTTTATTATTATCCTTGGTGGCTTTCTTGATCTCTTTAACAGATTTGCTTAACCATTCTTCAACATTGACAGAATCAGGATCCGATGAGGAGGCTTGAAGCTTTTCAACCAGTGTTAACTTACCCGGAGTAACGCCTAGTTCCCTTGCTTCTTCGATACGCTCAAGGTTGACAGGATATGCCTCTACCTCAGTATCCTCTTCCTGGTCGGTAATCTCTTCGCCTACTGCTTGTTGCAAATCGATGGCCAGCTTTTCTGCTTTATCTAAATCTTCACTTGCAGTTGTAATAATGATTCCGCCTTCGATTTTCTCCTTGAGATATCCGGCAGAAGATATTTGCTCCACCGTTTTCACGATTGCTTTACGGATCGTTTGATTTTTCAGTTGATTAAGAGATACTTCTTGCATGATATCCTCACCGGAATCATTCATCGCCTTTACAGAGAGTACTAGGTCAAAACGGTTTATCGTATATTCAATGGAGGGATTAACATCTACACTAACATAGGAATATGGAGTGGCATACGCCCATGTCCCGGTGCCTAATATGACGAAGGCGGCAGCAGATGCTGCGAAGGCAGTTATTTTCTTTAAGGCAGGATGCTTGGAAGCATTGATTTGGATTACCTGTCCTATCTCATATCCATAATTTTTTATGGTTACCACACATCCCTGATCGGAGAGGACGGCAGCCTTATTATTCATGATCTCAACTACAACAGCTTTCATTTATTGTCCCTCCTCCTTTATGTATCGCAGATAATCTGTAAGATATGGATAATCTCCGGATAGAAGCTCTATGGCTGCTATTATATATTTTCGATGACGTTCCAATATTTTTCGGGGTATCTGGGCTTCCTTTTCAATTGTTTTTAAGGGAAGCTGTCTTGAGGAACGAAGCTCACTTAATAAAAGCGTACTCGATAGCATATAGTTCACAGCCCTAGCGCATGCCTTTCGTGTTTTTGCAGCATGGGGAGAGCAATGGGATAGTTCATAGAAAGTAAATCCATAGCTCGAGAATATCATATTAGCAGCCTCAATTTCCCATTTGAGATCGTTGCTGTCCTGCTTGGAGACCTGTTTTGCTACAGTTATTTGCAAAGAGGGATCATCAGGCTCTTCCTCGGGCTCCGTATCAAAGACAATGGGATCAACGGTAACCTCATAATGATACTTCTTCTGGCTCTTTATATAATCAATTAAACGTCTTTTTATTACCAGTTCAACAAAGGACAGAAAGCTTCCTTTTTCAAGGTCATAGTTTTCGATAGCCTGTGTAAAAGCCACAAGGGCAATGGACCATTCATCGTCACTTTTTGTCACATAACGGTGGCAGGTCTTGGATGCGCACTTTAATATATAGCTCTCTTGCTTACGGATAAGCTGATCCATTACCGATGGATTCGTCTTCGCTTCAAGAGCTAATGAATCTAGTTCTCTCATTATAACCTCCAAACCGTGAAAATCATTTACCATTGGTGACTTATTTTCTTATTGTATCATTGAAGAAAGCATTATGTAAACACATCCATTATCCTAGTTAAATATTATAATAGGCGATAATGCACGAATGAATGGAATTTGAATAAACTGTATTGAGATATGGATTACAGCGATTCTCTATGTTTGCAAGGAGGTTACTATGATTAACAATAATGGGAGAGAGGCGAGGTTCCAGGCAGGAGTGCCCTACGATGATATCGTTTGGTATGATGTTGTAGGTCAACCCTTTGGAACAGCCTCTTATTTTAACGCCATTGTATTTGGAGATGCCAATAATATTGTAGATACAAAGGGTGCGATGGCTGTCCAGGGTGATTTTGTGAGCCCCAGAGGACTGACTCTTGGATATGGTAATGATTTGAAATTAACAGGAACGGGATACAG
>JAEYXC010000062.1 GCA_023428655.1 Bacillota bacterium
CCCCTAGCGGCGAGACAGAAGAGACGATTGACCTTTCCGAAGAAGTAAACTTGATTTACTATCTATGGGGTAGTGAAGGCGTTGCTAACCAGGATATCTTAGCAGAGATCAACAAAAAACTCAAAGCTGATATCAATGCAACACTTGAGGTAAAATATATTGATTGGGGCGATATCAACACAAAATATCCACTGTTATTTGCATCGGGAGAACAGTTCGATATGTCCCACGCTTCCCCCAATGCAGTATTACCCTACAGCACTATTGCTAATCAGGATGCTATCGTTGACATAACAGACATGCTGGATACCTATGCTCCTACACTGAAGGCAGAAATTCCGGAAAGCGTATGGGAGTCAGTTAAGGTGAATGGAAGAATATTCGGAGTTCCTACCTTATATAGCGAATTTACCCCCTCCGGTTTTGTAACCAGAAGAGATCTTGCACAAAAATACGGTATAGAAGTAAATTCCATTGAAACAATGGAAGCATATATGGACGCGGTTCTTCAAGAGGGTCAGATGGTTCCTTTGAATGGCTCTTCCTCCCTTGCGTTGGATTTATACCGCTTATTCATCGACACTACCGGTACTTGGATTTCTGAGGCACCTGGCATCACAACTGCTGAGATGTTCCTTGCAGCAGAAAGTGTAGATGATTATACAAACATCTTCCACCCTGCCTTCACCGACGAATTCGAAGCCTTCGCTGTTAAGATGCGTGAATGGGCGGATAAGGGTTATTGGTCCAAGGATGTATTATCCTCACAGCAGAGTGCAAAGGATAACTTCCTGAACGGATTATCTGCTTCCTTTATTACTCACATGGCAGACTGGTCCGGTTCTTATGGCTCTATTAACGATAAGCTGGCAGTAGAAACCGATTTCTATACCTTCGCAGAGAATTTAGGCAAAATCAAGAGAAAGATGGGTGTTGAGAACTCAACTGCAATCAGTATCACTTCTGAGAATCCCGAGCGCGCATTAATGGCAATCGAGAAATTTATGACGGATGAATCCTATTATCGTCTCATTCAATACGGTATTGAAGGAAGACAGTATGAGGTTGTGGACGGTTTAGCAAAACAGCCTGCCAGCTTTGATCCTGAGAAGGATGGCGGCGGCTTCGCTGTATGGTCTCTCAGAAATGACCGCTTCAATATCCCTTATGCTACTGAAGATCCTCGTCGTTATACCCTGAATGAGGAATGGAATAAGGTTGCAATTGATAACCCCTATGTCGGCTTTAATTTTGATACCAGCAATGTTACCACCGAAATCGCTGCCATCTCTAATGTAAATGCGCAGCTCGGTATTCAGATCATGTTAGGTAAGACTACACAGGATCCGAAGGCAGCTGTTGCGGAATACAGAAGTCAGCTGGAGAAGGCCGGAATTAATAAGGTAATTGAAGAAGTTAAGTCTCAGTTAGCTAATTTTACACCGGTTGGTAAATAACACACCGATAGATTTATTAGGGGAGATACTTCATCTCCCCTAATATTTTTATGGTATTAGAATGACAATTATTGTATAATAACCAGTAGAGTGATAATTTAAATAATCTGGTGCATAAGGTGGATTACATGGATATTACAATTAAAGAAATCGCAAAACTTTCTGGAGTAGGAATTACTACCGTATCCAGAGTCATCAATAATTCCGGCCCCGTCAGTCCCAAGACTCGTGAAAAAGTAATGTCGGTTGTAAAGGAGCATTGCTATACCCCCAATAACAGCGCACGAAACCTGAAATCAAATCAATCCAAGTGTGTTGCTTTGCTGGTAAAATCAATCGACAACCCCTTCTTTCAAAAAATGATCCATATCATTGAACAAAAAGTAGCTCTAAGAGGCTATCAGCTGATTATTCAAAATGTCAATGATGTTCAGGATGAGTTGGATATCGCCATACAGGAAGCAAAGGACCGTAACCTTCAGGGTGTTATCTTAATGGGTGGCTCCTTTAACTATTCACAGGACAAGTTTAAGCATCTAAAGGTACCCTGTGTTCTCTTAACCGTATCTGCAGGGGATGCCATACCCACAGAAAGCTACTCCAGCGTTCGAATCGACGATGAAGCCGATGCCTTCCGCGCTGTGGAGTATCTGGTGTCTCTGGGCCACAAGAAGATTGGCTTCATTTATAATGCTCCTCTAGATATCATCACGCCAAACTCTTTACGTCTTAGTGGCTACCTAAAAGCGATGGAGCACTTTAAGCTCCCCTACGAGACAAGCCTTGTAGCTACTGATTCCTCCAATCTGTCCGGTTATGACTTTGGTTTTAAAATGATGAAGCAGTTGTTAACCAAAAATAAGGATATGACCGCAGTATTTGTATTTGCGGATATTGTGGCGATCGGAGCGGCGAAGGCCGTCCTATCCAGTGGACTCCGCATTCCGGAGGACATTTCCATTATAGGCTTCGATGGAATCGAGCAAGCGGAATTCTATCACCCCTCCCTTGATACGATCGCTCAGCCGGCGGATCAGATGGCCCTTTCCAGTGTAGAGCTGCTTTTTGATATGCTTCAGGGCGCCGAGACCAAGCATTTGATCTACCCATCCGCTTTGATCAGAAGAGGCTCCTGCATACCACTAATCAAATAATGAATGCAAGCTTACCAAAGGACAGCAAGGCTGCTGCCAGGTTGTACCAATACATTCCATACACCCGCAAAATATCACAGAATCGGAGAACAAAATGAAACTGGTAACCTTCAATATAAGATGCGATTATAACCAGGACGGTATTAATAATTTCGAGTTTCGTAAACCCTATATTCTAGCAAAAATCCATAAGGAGAGCCCTGATATCATCTGCTTTCAGGAGGTTCTCCCCCATGTAGCGGACTGGCTTAAGGATAATTTGACGGAGTATTATATCATAGGCTGCGGAAGAGATGAGCAGCTAAAGAATGAGCAGATGAGCATAGCCTACAAGAGGACAAGGTATAACCTGATACAGATGGAGGTCTTCTGGCTATCCGATACCCCCTACATCCCCGGTTCCCGGTACACAAACCAAAGTGATTGTCCCAGGGTATGTACCACGGCCTTATTTCAGGAATTGGAGTCAAATGTAATATTTCGTATCTACAATACCCATCTTGACCACATTGGCAGTGAGGCAAGGGCTTTAGGGCTGAAGCAGATTTTAGAACACATCACAGAGCATGGCAGGATGGAAGGTCCCCCCCTATCGGCTCCAATTATCCTAACTGGTGATTTGAATGCTTTTCCGAACTCCGACGAGCTGCAGCAGCTTAAGCAATATCCTGACCTGCTGGACTTAACAAGCCACATCCCCGGAACCTTTCACGATTACGGAAGACTTTCCGAACCGGAGAAAATCGATTACATCATCGCTCAAAACGGTATTTTGTGTAATCAGGTCACGATCTGGGACGATAATCATCAGGGCATCTATCTGTCCGATCATTATCCGGTCTGCGCAGAGCTTCTTCTAACACCATCGTTTCATCTAGATTGATTGTTCGCATTCCTTGCGATCGATCATGAATGCTGAACATCATATAAAGTTGCTATATAGTCGTAAATAAGCAATTCTTAAGGATTGCTGCATATATATAAAATAGCTTAAGGTAAGAATAACCACACCTCCAACATAGCTTAGTGTATCCTTTGTTGTTATGTAAGTCATTATCGGGCATGAATGCCTCTAATGTCTTATAACATCGGTAATCAAAGCTCCTAACTATGCTTTACTGGAGGTGGTATTTTTACCTTATTCATTTATAAACCTTACGCAAGTACCTTTTTATTCTTGTCATTCTCCTGCCATATTGCTACAATATAAATAACATTAGGTAATTACGAAGGATATCATCATAATAATTGTACCTATAACGCATGCTAAATCTGTGCGCATATAAATGGTATGTGTCCGAGTGTGCGCTCCCTATCTTTATTTGATTTTCGTGATTATCAATTACATAAAAGGAGGTTACAGGATGGATAATGTTATATTTGCTTTTCTTCTTACTTTATTTGCAGGCCTTAGTACCGGTATCGGTAGCGCCCTCGCTTTCTTCACAAAAAAGAGTAATAATAAATTCCTTGCTCTAAGTCTTGGCTTTTCTGCCGGAGTTATGATCTATGTCTCCATGGTAGAGATTTTCTTCAAGGCAAAGGAAGCATTGGTTGCCGAGCAGGGCCTTAAGGTTGGCTCCTGGATTACGGTTGCAGCATTTTTCGGCGGAATGTTTTTAATCGCAATTATCGATAAGCTTATTCCAAGCGGAGAAAACCCCCATGAAATGCACACCATCGAGGAAATTAACGACACCGATCCTACGGACAATCATCATATAAAGTTTAAAGAAAAACATGATGAAGCAAAAAAGAAAAATAAACTCTTAAGAATGGGACTCTTTACAGCCCTTGCTATCGGTATTCACAATTTTCCCGAGGGTCTGGCTACTTTTATTGCCGCCTTGCAGGAGCCATCCATTGCAATCCCCATTGCTGTAGCAATTGCCTTGCATAACATACCGGAGGGTATCGCTGTATCAGTACCCATCTACTATGCTACCGGAAGTAAGAAGAAAGCCTTTCTATATTCCTTCCTTTCCGGCCTCTCCGAGCCCCTGGGTGCGATCATCGGCTACCTAATTCTTCGTCCCTTCTTAAACGACACTATTATGGGTATCATATTCGGAATGGTAGCAGGTATTATGATTTACATCTCACTGGATGAGCTTCTTCCATCCGCCAGAGAATATGGCGAGCACCATCTCTCCATCTATGGTCTGGTAGCGGGAATGATTCTCATGGCAGTAAGTCTTCTGCTCTTCCTATAATCCTTCTTCAAACAGAAGGGCTGTTGTAAGTTGTAAAACTATGAAGAAAAGAACAACATGCATCCCTCACACACAGGTTGACGTACATCTCATTGCTTTGTATGCCTTTTTATCAAACATAAATGTTTGCTAATTAGTCATACAAAACAACAATCTGTTCGTCAAACAGTGCATTATGGGATGCATGTTGTTCTTTCCTTCTTCTTATAATGCGTTTTGCAACAGTCCTTTAATTTGTAGCGAAAGCTTGTACCTAATGTGTATTTTAGAGACAACCACGCATTCGTTTATGATATCCGGAATTGTCT
This sequence comes from Bacillota bacterium, assembly GCA_023428655.1. Lineage (GTDB taxonomy): Bacteria > Bacillota > Clostridia > Lachnospirales > Lachnospiraceae > Mobilitalea. The sequence goes on from JAEYXC010000062.1 coordinate 5,133, forward strand.
TGATGCTTCATTTAGATCCAGTGCTAACTGCGCCAGACTTTCTGTGGTATGAGCAACGTCCTCCATTACTGAGACAGTATGATTTAATTGCTGCTGAATCTCGTTGGTGCTTTCCAGAGATTTTCCGGTTCGATCATTGACATCAATGATCGCATTATTAACAGAGGAAACACTGGTTGTAATCTCTGTCACCAGCTCTGTCAACCGGAGGGACATCTGATACACGGACTCCGAGACATCATAGTACTGCTCTCCTGTGTTTAGGTAAGCATCAAATTGAGTCTGCACCTCTTTGTCAATAAAGTCTAATAGATGGTAGCCATTTTCCGAGAGATTCTCAAAAGCCTCCTGAACCTTGACCACTGTGGATTGAATGACATCTACCGTGTTTTGAGTCTGCTGCGCTAGCCGTTTTACTTCATCCGCCACTACAGCAAAGCCTTTTCCCTGTTCTCCTGCTCTGGCCGCCTCAATGGAAGCATTTAGGGCCAGAAGGTTCGTCTGTGAGGAGATTGCTCCAATATCCTCAGCCATGGTCTTAATTTCATCGACTACCTTACCGGCTTCAATGGCCTCGAGTATTTTTTGCTGCTCTGTTTTATAAATGATACGACTGGATTGAATCGCATTCTGAGCGGTCTGCTGCGCATCCAGAGCTCGATTTTTAAACTCCCTCGAGCTATCGCTCTGTTTGCTGGCTTGCTCGTTTAATTGGTTCATATGGTTTGTGATTTCTTTTACCGCTAACATTACATCTTCAATCGAACTCATGTTATTCTTGGAGTCAGAGACAACCTCAACCGTTGAATTATTGATTGCTCCAAAACGAGAGGTGATTTCCTCGGTAGTTGCTGTAAGCTCTTCACCCACCGCACTTAATTCCTGAGATTGATCAATAATTCCTGAGATCAACTTGTTCATATTATCCTTGGCTATATTTAATGCTTCACTGGTCTGACCGAACTCATCCTGTCTTTTCACCATAATTCGATCAGAAAGATTCCCCTCTGCAAGATTTTGAGCAAAGATTTTCATCTTCTTTAACGGTGATTTTATATATCTGGCTATGGTAATGCTTACTACAATACCTATCGCAAGGAACAATAAGGTAACCGAAACCATATAACCCCTGAGGCTGTCAATATTTTTTAATCCTTCCTTCTCCGGAAGATTAACCGCAAAGGACCATGCCGTGCCTTCAATCGGACCATAAGCTACAAAATAATCCGTATTTTCATATTGATATTGCGAATATCCTGATTCCCCGGCTATCATAGCCTTCTGTACTGCTACATACTGCTCATAGCCCGGCTCATTACCATACTTTTCGATATCATTACGCTTTTCCTCTACGACGGATATATCCCTATCCGCTATTCTTACGCCGATTCCGTCAATGATATATGCATAGCTGCCTTCCCCTACTTCAATAAACTGAACAATTGCATTGAGCTGTTCCGCGGTAATAACACCACCGAGGACACCTAAAATATTACCATTCGAATCAATAATCGGTGTCGTAATAATGATAATTAATTTGTTATCCGATTCACTAAATAAGGGAGGTGTAATATTAGTGGTCCCAGCCAGAGCTACTTTAAAGTTATCTTTTTCAGATAAACTAAAGGGTTCCTTCCCTGAGACTCTGGTGGTTCCGTCAGGACTGGACACCTGGATTCTCTCATAACCTAGGCGTTTTGCTTCACTAACCAGAATGGGCTCCTGAACGGACCAGTCCATACCGGTAATCCCCTCTCTTCTTCCCAGGGTCTCCATCTCACTTCTTCTTTGCGAGAGCTCCTTTGAAAATAACGCTGCGTTGTCATGAACACTATTTGTAAGATTTTCTTCAATACTGGCTTTTAAGACTGACGAACTTTTTTGATAGGATATTATTGTAAGTGTACCACAGACAACTACTAAAAGCATAAAAATCTGTA
>JAEYXC010000082.1 GCA_023428655.1 Bacillota bacterium
TCTTTACGCGCACAATATCCACCTCCGATTTCTCTTGTAGCGCATTCGCTAAACTATGCAGCGAGCTTTTTTAGGCATAAAAAAAAAGCCCTCTTACTTTGCTTTCTTACTATATCATACCTAAGTAGGCACGTCAATATTTTTTTTACGCTATAAAGCATTATATAACAGTATTACTAATTCTGCAATGGTTTTTTTCCGGGGCTGTTGTAACATTCAATTTTGAACTGCTTCCACAAGAAGCAAAACAAATTGGATTTTACAGCAACCCCTTACATTACTAGCCGGATGATTTTTGCACTACAACTATCTTACAGGTTGATTTAAGACCACTGGAGGTTCTCACTGTGATTGTTGCGTTTCCCTCTGATAAAGCAGTTAATTTTCCGTTGGCAGAAACACGAACAATCGAATCGTCCGAGCTTGTGAAGGTAACCCGATCTGTTGAAGAACCAGGCTTTATATAAGCCCGTAGGGTATATGTATCATCCACCAGCATCCTTCGATCCGTCTGAGAAAGCTGTAGTGTTTGTGCTCTTACCGTTCGTATCGTCACCGTTTTCACCGACATATTACCTCGATTGTCTATTCCGAAGATGGTATAAACACCATCCTTCTTTATTTTAAACTGTGCTTTATTTTCCTGTGCATCTAATACGATGCCTGCATCACTCGGCAGAAAATCTTCCGCTTTCTTTTTGCCCGGCATATACTCCAATCGCTTCACTCCACTTTCAATATCAGAATGGTGGATTGTTACGGTTCTGGATTTATAATTATCCGACACAGTATAGCTGATATTTAGCTTCGGTCCCTTATTATCCTCAACCACCTCATAGACCTGAACGGTCTCATTGCCGGCGTAATCGGAGGCATAGAAGGTATATTTACCAGCCTTTGAAACTGTAATTTGGTTATTCTCAACACTGGAACCATTCACACCTCTGGCAAAGTCTGCTACCGTTTTCTCTCCCAAGCTCCAGCGTACAATCCGAACTCCGGAGGATCCGTTATCCACAACCCTTACCGGTACGACCATATTGCTGCTCTTATAAAGCGTATCAAAGCTCATAATAGGTGCTTCGTTATCACTCAGCAGGGTATCGATTGCCCTAAGAGCCCCATAAGCACTGGGGATTCCCGGATACCTGATATAATCCTTCAGTTCCGGTAATTCCTTACGATTTGTTAAAATCAGCTCCTTTATATTAGAAGGATAGATATTTTCCCTGCTGGCATATAGAAGTGCTGCAATTGCAGAAACCTGAGGCGCGGCCATGGAGGATCCACTTAAGGAGCCGTAGCTGCCAACGATGGTACTCAGGATGTCTTCTCCCGGTGCTGCAATATCGACGGAATCAAGACCATAATTCGAGGAATCGGTCAGCTTACCATCCGAATCAATGAACGTAACCGAGATTAGATTATCCAGCTTTAAGCTTGCCGGATAGACCGGCTCATCATTGTTATCTTCTCCGGTATTACCGGCAGCTGCAACAAACAGCATATCAGATTCTTTCATCACCTGCTTTAAGGTCTCTGTATAGGAGGAGGTTCCCCAGCTAAGGTTACAGATATCCGCTCCCATTCTAGTCGCATATTTTATAGCTTCAATTGCATCCGCAAGAGTACCGGTCCCTTTACGGCCACCGTTGATCTTAAGAACCATAATCTTTACATCGACCTTTGATGCAATTCCCGCAATACCAATACCATTATCTAAAGTAGCCCCGATAATTCCGGCAACATGTGTACCATGGTCATCATTATCCTCTGGCAAGGCTACATTCATGTTCAATTTGCTGGAAAAGCTATAATGGCATACCGTAGCATCCTTATTATAGAAATCCCATCCATAGATATCATCAATATAACCATTTCCGTCATTATCTATATTATCACCGGGGATCTCTCCCTTATTGATCCACATATGATCTACTAGGTCAGGATGAGTATAATCCACACCGGTATCAATTACAGCAACAACAACCTCTCGCTTCGGTAATGCCGTCTCCGACAGTAATTCCCAGGCCTCCACAACATCCATATCTATATCCTTCATTGCAGGCAGCTCAATTTTTCCTGCCTGGGTCAAATAAGAATAATATCCCGGATTCTCGATAGCCCACTGGGAATCGGCATAGGTATCATTGCTAAAGCCAAGGGTTGATATCGTTGTATTCCCCTGAGCCTCAAGAACTGCAGGGTCCTCATTAAGGCTTTGTAATATAATATTAAAATATGAACTACTCTCTACGGCAAGAAGCGCATAATTGTCAATGTGACTGACAAGATTAAGCCTTCCATCATATTGATTCATGAGATTTGAAAGTCCCTGCTCGGGCATCTTATCCCTAAAAATCACCACAATTTCTCCTCCGGCTTCTTTATAAGCCTTCTGCTCCCTGAGATTGCCGGACCATAGTGTAAGCATGGATAATGCTGCGATTACAGCCAACGACGTGAGTATAATATTCAGTTTGTTTGATTTCAATATTCTCTTCTTCATAATATTATCTCCACTGCCAATCCTATCCTATGTTAGTATAAATCCTAAATCTTACTCTTGGCATTCATGTGGCAGAATTATAACAAATTTGTTATAATTATTATTTTTTTATTATATTCGACCGTTCTCGACACTTGTCCGAATTTATTGGTGCAATTTTTACTAATATGTGCTATACTTATATAAATAAAAGCTGTTTTTTATATCGGATCCTTGTTTCTTCGTCAACCCTCAGTAACTGGACTACAAAGGAGGTGCTCATATGAATAATGCGCATGAGCAAATGGGATCTTCCGATCCGAGAGATTTTTGGGATAGTCTACATCTGGATATACTAACGTCAAACCAAAAAGCCCTACAGGAGGATGATAAATCCTTAATTGAGAGAAGCTTTCTTTACTCCCTGTTCTTCAGGGGTTATTCCCCTCTGGAATTAATTCGTTTCCGCAAAATTCTTAATATAAAGGATAATGGCTGTGTTCTAATCCTTAGTTTTACTGAGCCTCCTCAAATGGGAATGAATGAAGATTCTCTTGATGAGTATGAGGTATATCATCATCTGCGAACTAAATTAAACAATAATAATATATGTATCGGCCCCCTTTTCGTTAACAAAATAGCCCTTCTGCTCACAGAGAACTCCTCCTCCATCAATAAGCTTGGACCGGAGGAGCTATATCCTCTATGCACGGATCTCATCACAGAGTTTGAAGAGCAATATCATGTCACTATTACCATCGGTATCGGCAGTATTCAGCCAATCAACGGAATTTATTCCTCCTTCCTCGAAGCCTATACCTCCCTGTATTATCGCAGTGAGAAGCCCATCCATTACTATCAGGATAATATAGAAATGAAGACAAATGCCCGTTTTGACTATATTCTGGCTGAAAAACACCTAGTAGAAAAAATCCGTCTTGGCAAGTCAGATGCATTTGATTATTTTAATATGATTATGGATCACATCAAAACCTTAAGTGATCCTTCCAGAAGAAATCGAATTCTTGAGATACTGGTATTGACCAATCATGCAAAAAGTCTTGATAGTCAAAATGATGTTGGCTTTATGGATTACATCGGTGCCGTCAACGAGCTAATGGCCTTATCGGGAGATGCATTGCTGGAAAGTGCATTTCGAAGATTCATCTTTATCACCAATTATGTTCGATCGCAAAGTAATATCGACTATACCAATCACATTGTACAGGTGACAAAGGAGTATCTGGAAAACCATTATGCGGAGGATATTTCGTTGGAGGATATCGCGGAGCAGGTGAATATCAGTCCTCAATATTTCAGCAAATTAATCAAAAAGACCACCGGCTTTAACTTCATTGATTGGTTATCCATGCTCCGGGTCAAAAAAGCGAAGGAATTACTAACCAATTCAAATCTTACGGTAAAGGAAGTATGCTTTATGGTAGGGTATAAGGATCCGAATTACTTCAGTCGTATCTTTAAAAAGCGTATTGGTATCACTCCTAGTGAATACATAAAAAAACAGCTCTTATATTAACAATAAGAGCTGAAGAAAAGACCACTATACATTGATGTAACATAGGGATTACGAAAGGTTTTTGTCTCACGATTGGGATAAGTAACCACCGTTTTTTCCAAGTATTCCATCGGGTTTATTGCAATGGACTCTGTTTTGTCCTTGAGCCTTGCAATAAATCCGTTTTCTCTTTGGAACAGACTTTCGATTCCCCCATCGATGGCTGCCTGTACTGCGAGGGAGTCCTTTATGGATAAATATCCATCCTCATCTGCCACAATCCCACAGGCCTCCAGCTCTTCCGAATAGAGCCTCTCCAAGCCTTTCATCTCACTGATTAATTTTGAAGCACGATAATGCTCCGTATAATCCTGCGTTCTCTTTTGTGCAAGACTTACCATATGGTTGTAGGTGTTCAGCACCTCCTCCAGAGAGGATAGAATTTTTTCACTATCGGGTACTATAGAAACGGAAACCGCCTCTTCACTGGTCCCCTTCAATGTAATTCTTAGCTTCCCTTCCAAGTTAAAGGTATTGGTGGATGTCTGCCTGGTTGTATCATTAATGACAAACTCTGCTGTACTGGAGGGCGTTCCAACTCTATCCAAACCAAAATACTCTACAATACCGGTCGTATAATAATCTTCATCCGAAAAATCAAAGGCCGGCTCTCCGATTCTACCTGCCTGCTCCGATATTATAACTATTTTACCATATTCCGAGGAGGCTCCTCTTTCTACAGCAGCATTGACCCCCGGAACGGCCAGGTTAATATATTCTGCCATTCTTCGTAAGGCCTCGGAATTTTCCATCCTACTTGCATGAACATAGTTCAGCTTATAATTCTGTCCCATAACTCTGGCATTAAATTCATATTCACCGGGTGGAAGCCCCTTCGAAATGAGCATTAATTCCCTGCCTTCATTTATTTGGACGGAGGCAAGAGAAGATACCTGAAAGGTAATCCGCTCCGGTAATCCCTCGGCATCCTCCTGTAATAGTTTAGCCGATAGGACTCTCTCATCGCTGACCAATGTCGACTTTGAAGTAAAGCCGGCTTTCTCCGGATCTTCCATGGATAAAAGTCTGTTCCTTAGCTCAATTGCCGTCTCCTTGATACCAAAGGTGTAGTCTTGATTCTCCTTGGAGAGATTAATCTTATACAGAGGGGACTTTCTGCTTAAGTCTACAATATTATTGTAGACCCGTTTCAATTCGCTTCTTTTATTCGCCGGATACATTACTTTCCTTTTGACCGGGTAGCTATCCAGCATATAGTTATAGATCGAACTCAAGCCAGTTCCTCCTCTCCCTTTCAAAGTTATACTTATTTTAACCTCTTAATCGAGTTACCAATAATTAATGCCTGCTTTATGAATACCGTCTTCGGTGTAAGCTCCCCATTCTTCTCTATCATCTGTATCAATCTCTTGGCCGCTTCCTTGCCAATGGTTTCCCGCTCTTGTCTGACTGTCGCTAGCTTAATACCGATATACTGCTGCATTTCCATGCCATCATAGCCTGCAATGGAGATATCCTTGACCACCTGCAGCCCATTCTTTCTGATAGCACTGACTACACCCATTGCGGAGGTGTCGTCGGGAGCGATAATACAGGTTGGCCTTTTCGAAAGCCGAAGAAGCTTATGCGCCTGATCCTCTGCCATCACAGGATTACGATATAGGCTTTCTCTCAGATATTCATCGTTAACCGGAACGCCGTTCTCCTCCATCGCAGCACGATAGCCCTCAATCCGGTTTCTGGTCACCAAGGAATTTACTCCATAGATAAAAGCAATCTCCCGGTGTCCCTGGCGTAGAATAAAATCTGTCAGCTGCTTCATACCGGTGTAGTTATCAGAAATTATGGAATAGGCTTTCTGAAAAGCATAATCGATGGTAACCACAGGAATATTGCTACTGTTGATCAGCTTGACAACCTCCTCCTGCTCATAATCGGCACATACGATGCATACCCCGTCGAAATGCCGATATTGACAATGCTCCAGATAGGTCATCTTCCTTCTTCCAATGTTTTCCTCAATAAAAGTAATATCATACCCGGTTCTCGCTGCCTCATCCTTAAAGGCTTCTAATATATGAGCAAAATAATCATTTCTTAATCCAAGATCGGTAAGGGTATAAAACAGCACCCCGATACTATAGCTTTTCTTTCGTTTTAAGGCTCTGGAATTGGCATTGGGTATATAACCGATCTCATTCGCGGTCTTTATCACCAATTCCCTTGTTCCTTCGCTAATATCTGAATATCCGTTCAAAGCCTTACTCACTGTTGAGACCGATACTCCACAGCATTTAGAAAGTTCTTGAATCGTAGCCATTTTTATCACCTATATCCCATCATCATTCCATTTCACTTTATTTCATTTTAAAGTATCTTTTTGGAAATTACAAGTGTCCAAGTAGACTATATCCATTCTTATTCGACAAAGATAACGGAATCCGAAGATATAAGCTGTATCAAAAGATAATTCCAATGGATTATCTCATCACAATTGGCCCAACGCCGATATGCAAAAATGCATACATAGAACTCCTGTGTCCGAAGTAACCCTATGTATGCATTCGATCAAATACCTTGTTAATTCAATATTAATAGAAATCAGAAAGATTCTTTACCGGATGGGATGATCTCGCAAATATCCACCCACCTTTATCTTCCTAGCTTGCCTGTACCTGTATTACCTTTACCGGGCATACCGTCGCACATTTACCACAATTGGTACATTTACTATAGTCAATGTAAGCCAGATTGTTCTCTACATGGATTGCATCAAACTCACAAGCCTTAACACAAAGCTTACAGCCGATACATCCTGCAGAGCAAGCTGCTTTTACATCCTTGCCTTTATCAAGGGAGCTACAGCCAACCAAGGTTTTTGCAGCTGCAGGCACCATCTCAATGAGCTTGTTCGGACACTGCGCTGTACAGGTACTGCAACCGGTACATTTCTCTTTATCCACAACTGCAATTCCATTCACAATATGAATGGCATCGAAGGCACAAACCCTTACACAGGAGCCAAAGCCCATACAACCATAGGAGCATTTCTTATTTCCCTTACCGGGAACTACCGCTGCCTTATTACAGTCCTGAACACCGTAATATTCATACTTAACCTGAGTCTTATCACAGGAGCCAACGCATTTTACGAAGGCTACCTTCTTCTCGGATTCCACCACAGAGGTCCCCATTACTTCAGCAATCTGCGCATGAGCTTCCCTATTGGCAACGGGACATGCATTGGCAGGGGCTTCTCCTTTGGCAATTGCAGCCGCAAGACCATCACAACCGGGATAGCCACAGCCTCCGCAGTTTGCGCCGGGAAGCAGCTCACGAACTAATATCTCTCTCTCATCCTGCGCAACAGCAAAGGTTTTTGCTGCAAAGCCAAGAAACAACCCGATGAATAAACCTACACCGGCCACAATGGCTGTCGCTACCACAACTCCCTCAAAGCTAAATACGGTGGCAACACTCAATACGCTGGGAAGGAAATTATTTGATATTACACTCTGTACTAACATATCTTCCCTCCTATTCTATAAGCCGGCAAATCCGAAGAATGCCATAGCCATCAGACCTGCGGTAATCAATACAATCGGAGAACCCTGGAAGGATTTTGTAATATCATTGTACTCAATCCTTTCACGGATACCTGCCATAATAATAATTGCAATTGTAAATCCAGCTGCGGTACCAAAACCGTTGATGATACTGGAGATTAAACCATAATCCTCTGTAACGTTGATGAGTGCCACACCAAGTACTGCACAGTTGGTGGTAATCAGCGGAAGATATACACCAAGCGCACTGTAAAGGGAAGGGCTGTATTTCTTTAATACCAACTCAACAAACTGTACCAGACAAGCGATAACCAGAATGAAAACGATTGTCTGAAGATATCCCATACCAAGCGGTACCAGTAATCCATTATAAATAATGCTGCAAAGCGCGGATGCTACAGTAATTACGAAAATTACGGCAGCGCCCATACCTGCTGCTGTATTGGTTTTCTTTGATACTCCGATAAACGGGCATAAGCCAAGGAATTGACTTAAGACAACGTTATTCACGAGAGCGGAACCAACTATAATCATGATAAGTTCTTTCATCTTAATCAATCCTCCTTATTTTTCGTTTTGACTTTCATTCACTACGGGTTTCTTCACTGCACTAGCCTTCGTTGTGGCCACCTCATCCTTGGAAGCGATCTCTTCTCGGTTGGTGGTGCAGGTGCTTCCCATACAATGGGAGCAATCTCCGCCGCAACCAATACTGTTTGCTACGGACCCGTTGGTTGCAGAAGGTAACTTTAGCTTATTCTGAAGTGCTGTCAGAATCGCCAAGGTGAAGAGCGCTCCCGGAGCAAGTATAAATATTGTGATCGGCTCAAAGCTTTCCGGAGTAATCCTAAAGCTAAAGATTGTTCCCGCCCCAAGAAGCTCACGGAAGGCACCGATGATAGTGAGTGCGATAGTAAATCCCAGACCCATACCAATTCCATCAAATAAGGATAATCCAATGGAATTCTTTGCAGCATATGCTTCTGCTCTTCCAAGGATAATACAATTAACTACGATCAATGGGATGTAAATACCCAAAAGCTCATTCACCACCGGCAGATACGCTTCCAGAAGCAGCTGTACAATTGTAACTAGAGAAGCTACTACAACGATATACGCAGGAATTCGAACCTTATCGGGAATGAGTTTACGAAGTGCGGATATCAATAGATTTGACATTGCTAATACTACGGTTGTGGTGAGTCCCATATATAAGCCGTTATTTCCGGAGGTCGTCACCGCCAGGGTAGGACACATACCGAGCATCATGATAAAGGTAGGATTTTCTTTAATAATACCATTATAAATTCGCTCTACATACTTATTCGTCTTCATTATTGTCCGCCCCCTAACTCTGCTGAATGCTCTGTTACAAATTGTATGCCTGCATTGATTGCATTAGCAACTGCCTTCGAGGTAATCGTTGCACCGCTGATGGAATCCACCTGGTCCTCACTTGTTGCACCGGTCTTCACCACAACAAATTGTGGTATCTTCTTATTCAGAAACTGATTTAAGAAGTCCGGCTCCTGTGCCTTCATACCAAGACCTGCTGTCTCACTGATTGCTAAAAACGCGATTCCCTTTACACTACCGTCGAGGGAATAACCGAATACAAATCGAATTCCGTCCTTATAACCTGCGGAGGTTGCTACGGTGATATTGTAGCCAACCAGTTCCTGATTGCTGTTATATGCTTTACTGATATTATCAATGGTAACTCCCGAATAATCCGCATTCAAGCTTACCAAATCCGTGCTGTTTGCCAGCTGCATCAGCTGCTCATCCTCTTCAAAGGAGGCTGCCTCCACAAATACGTCTTGATTTGCTTCCAGAGTTTTTTGCACCGCCTGGGCAGCAATAGGCTCCTTTGTAATCTCGTAGACATAGCTAAGTCCCAAACCGGATACTAGGGTGATAAGAAAAAGTGCGATGGCATCCCTGATTAATTCGGAATGTATGAATGATTTTTTATTTTTCACGGACCACACGCTCCTTTCCAAAGGATTTCTGTCTGGTTGCCTTCTCGATTAACGGAACCAGGAGATTACAGAAAATAATTGCATAGGAAACGCCTTCTGCCGTACCGCCCTGCAGACGGAAGAGCCCCGTTAATATACCAAGGCTGATACCAAAGATTATCTGACCAATTGGAGTAATCGGGCTGGTTACATAATCGGTTGCCATAAAGAACGCACCAAGCAGTAAGCCACCACCAAGAATATGGCCAAGGATAAAGGTCATATCAAACCCTTTGCCGCCAAAGAGCAGGACGAAGATAGCTACCGTCGCGATATAGGTTAAGGGTATTCTAAGTGAGATCAGCCTCTTGAATACCAGGTAGGCTCCACCCAGAAGGATTGCGATGGCACTGGTCTCACCAATGGTTCCACCGATATTACCTACCAGCATCTTAAATAAATCTACGGACTCTCCGGCCTTCATTGCTGCCAAAGGAGTCGCTCCGGATACACCATCCAGTGCTACATAACCATGTTTAATATAATCCATCGCTCCGGGAGAAGTGATTTTCTCCACCGCGAAGGCTGTCATACGAACCGGAAAGCTAATTAACAGAAAGGCTCTGGCTGCCAGCGCCGGATTCATAAAATTCTGTCCTAAGCCGCCAAAGAGCATCTTAACGATTAGGATAGCAAATATACTACCCACAATTGCCATCCATAAAGGAAACCCGGCAGGAAGGTTATATGCCAGCAGAAGACCGGTCACTACAGCACTGTAATCACCGATGGTATTGGTCTTCTTCATAAATTTACAATAAAGATATTCCGTCAGTACACAAGCTACGATGGTTACAACAATCACCGTCAGAGCGTTGATACCAAAGTTATAGATACCGAATATCCCGGCAGGAACTAATGCAAGAATAACATCTCGCATAATACTTTTAGTTGTAATCGGACTTCTGGAATGCGGAGCCGCCGATACATGAAATAAGTCGCTCAACGTTTACACCTCTTTCAAAATTTGTGTTAGGATTACGCCTTCTTACGCTTGCCAATAATACTGTTTCTGGTCTGCATAATGGACTGGGATAAGCTTCTCTTCGCAGGACAAATATAGGAACAGCAGCCACAGCCGCAGCATTCCATACCGTCCGCATTAATAAAGCCCTCTTCATCGTTACGGTTCCCCATCGCAGCGAGTTGGAACGGCATCAATTGTAACGGACATTTTTCTGAGCATTTTCCGCAGCGGATGCATGGACTCTCCTCCACTGCTGCCGTATCCCTCTTTAAGCCAAGAAGTGCGGAAGAGGTCTTCATAACCGGTACATTGTAATTATATAATGCAATACCCATCATCGGTCCCCCGGAGATCATCTTCTCCGGTTGCTCCACAAAGCCACCTGCCGCTTCAAGAACCTCCGAGTAATCGGTACCGATTGCAACATGGAAATTCTGTGGATTCTTAACCGCATCTCCTGAGACCGTAACAATCCTTCTGATTAGCGGTGTGCTTAAAGCTACTGCATTATAGATTGCAATTACCGTATCCACATTGTCTACGACACATCCTACATCTGCCGGGAGCTTCTTGGAATTGAGTTTTCTTCCAGTTACTGCATAAACTAGCTGACGCTCTCCACCCTGTGGATATTTTGTCTTCAGGCTGACCACCTCAAGGTTGCTCTCCTTGGCGGTCAATTCTTTTAATTTTTTAATAGCCTCAGGCTTATTATCCTCGACAGCAATTACACCTTTGGCACCATCAAATAATTGAAGGATTACCTTAAGGCCACCGATAATCTTCTCCGGCTCCTCTAACATCATTCGATAATCAGAGGTCAGGTAAGGTTCACATTCTGCTCCGTTCACAATGACATAATCAATCTTACTGTCATCCTTTGGAGTCAGCTTAACATTAGTCGGAAATCCTGCACCACCAAGACCAACGATTCCCGCTTCTTTTACATAGTTACGTATTTCTTCCTTTGAAAGCTTACTGTAATTACGCTCTTTGCCAAAACCTTCTACGGTCCGGTATTCATTGTCATTTTCAATAACAATTGATTCTACCATATTTCCTGACACAGTCAGCCTTTTTTCAATTTCCTTTACCGTTCCAGAAACCGAGCTGATCACATGAGCGGAAATAAAACCGCCCGCTTCCGCGATCCTTTGTCCTACGAGAACCT
>JAEYXC010000086.1 GCA_023428655.1 Bacillota bacterium
TATTAGGAAATGTTTACCATTGCGAGTGGAAGCAACGTTATTCAAAAATAGGGAGTGTTGAAATTAATGAGTCTATATCAGTTTATTGCCTGTGATAATGAACTACCGGAATTGTTTAGTAATAAAAAAAGACTTCACAATGGAGAGATGGAAAGAATATTTAACTTCGTTGAGGATGATACAGATTTAGAAATACTCTGCCCTATGGATTATTATGATGATATTCCTTATTACACGAACAAAAAACATATTTATTCGCTGGAATGGGTTGATTCGGATGATAATTGCAAAAGGCTTTGGCAGTATTTAAGAGAGATACATAGAGATGATATGGAAATTGAAATATGGTCGATATCGTTATGCGATTATAATAGATTAGAAAATGAGATCTTATCCAAATTGAATAAATCAAAGAGAGTTTATTGTCCAATGAATAAACTGTCGATGGACATATTAAAAGCATCCGTGGAATATGTAGATACTCCGAAGGTTCTTATTATAAAATAAAGTTCTGTTAGATAAAATAATGGCATGAATAGAATACAAAATATAGAAAACCTATCCATTTACTGTTTTCGTCTCACATCAACAGGTTACTAACACTATCTAAAATCAGAGTCCTCATTCTTGATGCATCTTTATCCTACTTCGTAATTTCCAACCCTTGAAATGAATATGCTCGAAAATAACAGACTATCTATTGTTGTTGATGAGTCATCCTCCTCCACTAATTCCGGTGTATAAGGAGGTTATCACAGGAAGGGTTTACTAGGAATGGATCCATTCCTAAGGTGCGAATTAGTATCGTTAAGGCTACAAGGATACGAGATTACCAGAAGAAGAGAAGAGAAACCGAGTTTTATGTTCAAGACATCAAAAATATGAAAAAAGACATTTACTTTGAGAAGAATCGTAGTATAATACTTCGAGTATCTATTTACTTGATAATCTACTTACATAATTGAGAGGTATAACAATGTCAAAATCTATAACACGTGATATGACCAATGGCTCTCCGGCCAAACTAATAATAAAATTCTCCATCCCGATGTTGATCGGTAATCTATTTCAGCAGTTTTATAATATGGTTGACTCCATCGTTGTAGGGAAATTTGTGGATAGTAATGCTTTGGCAGCAGTAGGAGCCTCCAGCTCCATGGTTTTTTTAATCATCGGCCTATGCTTTGGTCTATCTGCCGGTATCTCAATCGTAATCTCACAATATTTCGGTGCAAAGGATTATGATAACGTAAGAAAAGGCTTTGCTACCGCAACCTATGTGGTGCTTGGAGCGGCGGTAATCTTAGGTGTCGTTGGATTTTTTTCCAGTCGATGGCTATTGGAGCTTTTGAATACACCGGCATCCATTATTGATCAGTCAGATATCTACATGAAGATTACCTTCGCCGGCATTCTCGGTACTGCTTGCTACAATGGGATGTCA
This sequence comes from Bacillota bacterium, assembly GCA_023428655.1. Lineage (GTDB taxonomy): Bacteria > Bacillota > Clostridia > Lachnospirales > Lachnospiraceae > Mobilitalea. Next base: position 1,445 of record JAEYXC010000086.1, read on the forward strand.
GCGATTCTAAGAGCCTTGGGGGATTCCGTTACGCCGTTAATATTCCTGATGATATCAAGTATTCTTAATGTTGTGCTTGATCTGTTATTTGTTATTGTTTTTCACTGGGATGTACCGGGCGTTGCTTTGGCTACAATTATATCCCAATTTGTATCGGCAGTCGGATGTATTATCTATGCAATAACTAAAATAAAAATATTACGAATGCCCATAGGACAATTCCGACCGGATCGTGTAATCCTTGCAAAATGCATTCGTTTAGGAATACCCGTAGCATTACAAAATGCTCTTGTTTCTGTTTCGCTCATGGCGCTTCAAGGCGTAATCAATGGATTTAATGAGGTTGTAATAGCAGCGCATACCGTTGTATCCAGAATTGAACAGCTGGTATTGCAGCCGGGTATGTCCGTAGGAGCGGCATTATCTGCCTTTGCCGGGCAGAATGTTGGAGCCGGAAGAATTGATCGTGCCAAGAAGGGCTATCATTCGGCTTGTATTATTATGATCGTTTTTAGTCTTCTTATGTTTCCGATCATGTATTTTGGCGGAGAATATATCATGAGGTTGTTCACAAAGAAGGAGAATTATGATGTGGTTGCAACAGGTATTATGGCAATTCGGATTACCTGCTTCTTCTATGTACCGGTAGGGCTTATTTTCGTCAGTCGCAATTTTCTCAGTGGGACCGGAGACATCAATGTGCCGATGATCATGGGTATTACGGAAGTGATTTGTAGAGTATTATTAGCAAACGTGCTAACCTCACTGATTGGTTTCACCGGTATCTGGTGGGCCACCGGCTTGAACTGGTTCATTACCTCTCTTGTGGGCTTGATCAGTGTGGCTACCGGAAGATGGAAGACAAAATCCATCGTGCGAGCATCATAGGGGGGATGAAGATTGCTTTTTCCTGCTTCTTTTCTTCCTTACAAAATTGAATATTATTAAAAAAATACAGAAGCCGGCTGTGGGAAGAAGGTTATGCTTATACCTCTCATAATAGCCGGTTACTTTTTGATAATTTTCCTGCATGGTATATCCTAGTCCAATTAGGAGAGTGTTCCATACCGTGATACCAAGAAAGGTGTAAGTAAAATAGGTGATCGGAGATAACCTTGCAGCACCTGCGACTAGGGATATGTAGGTTCGAATGATTGGTATGACTCTTCCGATACAAACCGTGGCACCACCGTGTTTTCGAAATTTATCATTGGCGTGGTCGATTCCCTTCTGTGCCTTTGGAAAACGTCTCACAATTGCATGGAGAATGGCTCCACCGCCAAACCAGCCTATGGCATAGCAAATGCCGGTACCAATTAAGCCGGCCAGGATGCTAAGTGGGAGGATCACTAGAAAATCCGTATGATTAATAGAGGCGATTGCACCGGAAAAGGGAAGTACAATTTCGCTGGAAACCGGAAAGCAGGCGTATTCCAGAAGAATAATGATAAACATGGCAAGTGTTCCGTATTCGGAGATAAAATCCTGAATAAAGCTCATGGGTTCTCCCTAAATGATATGGTTACAGAATATATATGCCCAAAAAACCCCATACTTGACTATATATGGAAGAAACCTATGGTTTTTGTACATTCTAAGCAAATTCTAATTTAAAAATGGAAAAATAACCTATGCGGAATACACTTCTTATGTTAGAATTGTACTTAAAATGATGCACTCGGGAGCTAATCGTCATATTTTAGTATATATAGATATGATTGCGAACGGATATGGATATGATTATGAAACGAGGGGGTAGTGGAATGAAGTTAGTGGCAAAATTTTCAAAGAAGGATCTATGGGCCATTCCAAATATTCTATGCTATATTAGATTTTTACTAATTCCGATATTTGTGTTAACCTATATCAGAGCAAACGAACCAAAGCAGTATATTCAAGCGGCAGCAATTGTCTTTTTATCGGGCTTAACGGATTTTCTGGATGGTTTTATTGCAAGAAGATTTGATATGATTACAGAGCTTGGAAAGATTATTGATCCTTTGGCGGATAAGCTGACTCAAGCATCCTTAATCTTTATACTGGTTGTTGAGATAAAGGGGATGATCTTATTATTAATTCTTTTTGTAATGATGCAATTATTCCTATTGGTTGCCGGTCTGGTTATGCTGAAAAAGGGGACGAAGCTCAACGGTGCCAAATGGTTCGGTAAGGTCTCAACTACCGTATTCTATGCCACGATGCTGGTACTGGTTGCACTGCCAACCTTGAAGATCAGCATAACGAATGTTTTAATGACGGTTTGCGGAGCGTTTCTGCTCCTTTCCTTCTTAATGTATATTAACGAATATATTATGATGTATCGTAATTTAAAGAGCTCAAAGGAGTAAAGCATGGAATTGAACAAAGATAATATCAAAAAAATACTCGGGTTGATTACCTTTGCAATTTTGTTATATGTAGGGCTGCAGAATTTGGTCTTAGTGATTGGTGCAGTATATTTTGTATTTAATCTGATTTTCCCCTTTGTCCTTGGAGCAGCCATTGCCTTTGTCATCAATGTACCGATGAAAGCAGTGGAAACGCGACTGTTTCATAAGGCGAAGAAGCCAAGCAGGCTCCGTAACAAGCTGAGTAGGCCGATCAGTCTGATTATTACTTTAATCCTTGTGATTGGTGTAGTGGTACTTGTTATGCTATTGGTGGTTCCGGAGATAATGAATACCTTAAGGACGATAAGCGAAAGTAATGTATTACCGGATTTCTTTCATCGTATGGAAGGCAATTTAACACAGCTTGTAATTAAGTATCCCTTTTTAAAGGACCTTATCAACATCAATATGATTGATTGGCAGGGCATAATCAAAAACGTCTATCAATTCATAATTAATAGCGGCGTCGGAATGGTGCAGTCGACCTTCAGTACAGCCTTTAGTATCTTTGGAGGAGTGATTGATTTCTTCTTGGGCTTTATCTTCGCTATCTATATACTGGCAGAGAAGGAGAAGCTGGGACAACAGGCAAGAAAGCTGATGTATTCCTATCTTCCGGAGAAAATAGTGGATAAAACATTATCCGTATGCTCCCTGTCGGAAAAAACCTTTGCCAGATTCCTATCCGGTCAATGTCTGGAAGCAGTTATTCTTGGCTTGATGTTCTTTGTAGTGATGGTGATTTTCCGGTTCCCCTATGCACTTTTAATTAGTGTTTTGATTGGATTTACTGCATTAATACCAATCTTCGGTGCATTCATCGGTTGTGTAATTGGTGCCTTCTTGATCCTAATGGTCAATCCGCTGACGGCATTTCTATTTATCCTGATGTTTTTAATTCTGCAGCAGATAGAGGGGAATTTAATCTATCCCCGTGTGGTTGGGGGCTCCATTGGACTTCCTTCCCTTTGGGTTCTGGTGGCAGTAACCATCGGAGGCAGTACCATGGGTGTTGCAGGAATGTTAATTTTCATTCCAATGTTCTCCGTTTTATATACTTTGCTTCGTGGAGCTGTACATCGCAGACTGAAGCTGCGTAAGGTTAAACCAAGTAAATATCAATAATAATCTCATGGATCCCTTTTAAGGGGATAAATTATAAAGAACCGCTTCTCATAATAATGCATATGCTTCCTTCTTCTTCAAAACAGGTTTATTATCTTACCTGTCTAGCAGAAGGAAACACATCCAAAGAATGAGGAGCGGTTCTTTGATTCATTTTATGTTAATCACGGTTTGGTCTGTAAAGTCTATAAGTAGCTATCTGGGCCTACAGGGAGCAGTGCTGTCTCTTTGGATGAACTTTGCTCTAAGTAATAGTTTACTGATGGTTACGTTATGAATTAGCCCATCCAACAAAAGAAAAGCGCTTTTGCCTAGATCGGTACGGTCCTGACGAATTGTTGTTAACGATGGCGTAAGCTGTGCAGCAATTGGTAGATCGTCAAAGCCGATGACACTCACATCCTCCGGTACCCGTAACCCATATTTGTGAACCTCCGATATCACACCGGAAGCAATCAAGTCACTGGCGCATATAATGGCAGTTGCACCGTTTTGTAGAAAGCCCGGTACATGATCCTTGGCACAATCGGGAACATAATAGCCATATTCCATCAGCTTTTCATCAATCCCTATGCCATGCTTTGTCATACTGTTAATAAAGGATTGTTGCCTTTGCTCGGAGACCATAGAGTTCTTGGAGCCATTCAAAAAGGCAATACGGGTATGTCCCAGATGATAGAGGTGATCCACTGCCAAATCAATTCCCTCGAAATTGTCCGTACCAACATAACCGACATGGGTATTCCTCTCAATGTAATTATCAAGCAGAACGGTTGGAACGGTGGTCTTAGATAACTGGCGAACCCAATCATCATGTAGGGTAAAGCCTAACAGAAAGGCACCGCTATATCCGTTCTTCAACATATAGGTATCAAACTTCTCGGCAGTCTGCAAATTCAGATTCGTTGGTACGACGGTAACATCCCAATGCCTGCGTGCTGCTGACAGCTTAAAGCCAACGATAATCTCGTATCCGAATTGCTCAATGTTTTCATAGTCCATATTCTCAATAAAAACACATACCTTCCTGGTACCTGTTGCCTTCATTTTCTTTGTGGCGTAACCCATCTCAACAGCAGTATCTAATACTAGCTGTCTCATCTCAGCGCTGATATCACTCGCACCATTTAATCCCTTTGATACGGTACTAACCGCGATTCCCAGCTTATTAGCAATATCTTTGATCGTTGCCATGGTTATGCCTCCTAAAAAATAAACATTATCCTCAGTATAAACCGAAGTCATTTCATTTTCAATATGTGAATCAGGATTCGCCTATTCGCACAGTATTTAAAAGACAAAGCACGTTTTTTTTTGTGGATTTTGTCATTTCACCTTTCCATATTTCACACTGATGCATGGAGTGACCCACGATTCTGTTGACAAAATGGCGAATTAATGATACTATAATGTTAATAGTTTCGAAAATTTCCGAAAATATTAAGTTCATAAACCTATCTATTTAGTGCTTAAAAAGTCATATTGAGCTTATGATATGACATAGAATATAGATTAGGGTGAAATTATTCCTGTGGAGTCCTGTGAAACAAGTGTAGCTGGAACCCGGAGGATTGGTACCGTTCAGATTATTGAGTTAAGTTAGGAGGTAACATGAAAAATAATTTTAAGTCGAATGTGGTAACAATACTAGATTTGGATTATGGTACGACGATTAAGGAAGCGTCTACCATACAGCTATACAACGCCGTCTCTAAGGCAGCGATGAAGAACCTGGGTAAGGACTGGGGGCTGAATGCATCGGGTAAAAAGGTATGCTATCTGTCCGCTGAATTTCTGGTGGGAAGATTGATATATAGCAATCTGTA
>JAEYXC010000112.1 GCA_023428655.1 Bacillota bacterium
TCAATCAGGTTTCCGACTGCTCCGGCAATAATAAACACGGTAATCAGCTTCATGGGATTAAATTTCTTATCCGCAGGGATTTTGTAATATAGGTACACAATAAAAGCAAGAATGATAAACGTGAATATGCTTAAAAATTGAACCTTACCGCTCATAATACCCCATACTGCACCGGTATTCTCGTGGTATTGCAGGCTGAACACATCCGGTATAATTTCTATGGGATCGTTGTTCATCAAGGTTCTTCGAACCCACAGCTTCGTTCCCTGGTCAATTGCCGTCAAAATAATAAATAGAATGAAATGCCTTACTTTTTGCTTCATATAGTCCTCCAATAAGTACAAGTATATTTTTTATTCTAAAATGGAAGAAATGGCGGAAAGCATCTCATCTTCTGTTACGGTAGGATCAATGACCGCATTTCCTATTTCCTGTAATAATATGAATTTTATCTTATCTGAATCCATCTTTTTGTCTAATTTAGTAACCTCGTAGATCTCCTTTGGAGACAGACCGGATACTCGGATGGGCTGTTTGAAACTCTCTATGGTAATAAGGATATCCTGATATTCATCCTCGGAGATAGTCCCCCTCTTCATCGACAGATAAGAAGCGGCAGCCATTCCGAGGCAGACACATTCTCCATGCAAAAGTGTCAGCTCCTTCAGCTTCTCTACGGAATGACCAATCGTATGTCCGAAATTTAATAATGCACGTTCGCCCTGTTCCTTGGGATCCTGTTCAACTACAGCCCTCTTAATGAGACAGCTTCGATATACCATGGTAAGTATGGTCTCATAGTCTCTGGTACTGATTTTTGCCTCCTGTAGCTTCAGCCATTCATAGTAGCTGATATCTTTAATCAGTCCATGCTTAATGATTTCCCCCATCCCGGAGAAGTATTCTGCATCGGGCAAAGTAAGTAATGTTGAAAGATTCATATATACAAGCTTTGGTTGATGGAAGGCTCCAACCATATTCTTAAAGGCCTTATAATCCACACCGGTCTTTCCGCCGATACTGGAGTCGACCATGGAAAGTAAGGAGGTTGGGACCTGAATGAAACGAATTCCTCGCAGATAGGTGGCGGCAACAAACCCTGTTAAATCACCAACGACACCTCCACCAAGGGCTACAAGAACATCATTGCGATCAAACCCGGCTTGGATCAACCGCTCATAACATTGACTAACGGTATCCAGGTTCTTGCTGTTCTCACCGGAGGGAAAGATGAAGCTTTCCACATGCTTTGCACAGCTTAAGAAAACATTCGTTATTGCTTCCAGATAGTGTTTTGCGACATTACTGTCAGTAATAATCATGATTTTACGCTTGTTAAGCATCAGAGGGGCTACTGCCTCACCCAGCCTCATGAAGTCCGGCTCCAGCCATATGTCATAGGAAGGTTTATCCTCATAATTCACAGTATGTAACTGATTCATGCATTGGTTCCCTTTCGTATAAAAGATATATAATAATGGTTTCAAGAAATACGACTTAACCCCTTGGGGAATGTATTAAAATATAGCATAACCGCATCAAAGAAAAGACGAGGTTATGCTATCCTCTATTTCATTCTGATCGAATAGAATATTTGTGAGCATGCCTTCGCTTAATTAGTCATCCTTCATGGTGAAAAACTCAAAGCCATCCTCTGTATGGTAGTTTTTCTCTTCCGATTCCTCCAGAAAATCAAATTTGATTTGATCTAAATCGGACATTTCCTCCTCATACTGCACGGAAAGCTCCTTTTCCTCTTCTGCACTAGGAACGTTCGCTTCTTGCGTTGCAGCAGCCTGAAGGTCCGCTTCTTTTGCTTCCTTTGGCTCACGGTAACGGAAATCCTCCGTATCAAGAGAAAAGCTCCTGCTATTAATCAATTCAATCTGTGCTTGTAGCAGGTTTTCGAAATGAATTTTAAATAAGTCATATTGTTGCATCAGATTAAGTGTTTTATGCTCTAGGAATTCCAGTTGTTTTCTGGCATCCTCAAGAATCAAATTTGCCTTTGCTCTCGCTTCCATCTCTATGACCTCTGCTTCTTTCAGCGCAGTGTTTTTGGTAGTCTGAGCAGTCTTCTCGGCAAGAATCAAGGCCTTCTGTAATGCCTTCTCAATGGACTTATAATAACTGAGGCTTTCAGCAGCATTTTTCCACTTTTCCTTCCATTCTTCGTTTTCTTGAAGAAGGGAAGCATAGTCGGAGGAAACCTCCTTAAGGAACTGCTCAACCTCTTTCTTATCATAGCCAATGCCGGTTTTAAATTCTTTCTCCTGTATTTCTGAAGATGTAAACATAAATACCTCCATGTGGTTGGAATATTGATTTATGTGTATCGCCCGATGTACTTTGACATCCGATTTATGAATACAGTAATACTTTAACGCTTTGTCTACCCTTCTTGGTCTGATAGGAGGTACCAACAAACTTGAATTTACCATAGCCTCGAACGGAGACAACATCATTCTCCTTCAGAAGGTAGCTGTTAGATAACACCTCTCTACTGTTAACAAAGACTTTACCACCCTCAATCAGACCGGATAAGCTGCTTCTGGAGCTGTGAAATGCAACTGCAAGAATACTGTCCAGCCGCACCGAGGAAACGGTGCCGACAACCTCAATATACTTGGGCTCATAATGAAAATCCTGTTGTTCGATCCTGCTTGTACTAACCATGGTATGCTTTACTTTGATTAACTGCTCTAATATAAAAGGACTGATGGTATTATGAGCAAATAGATATCCTTCATTGGAATCAATCAGAATATCGCCTACCTTACTACGATCAATACCGAGATTTAATACGGCTCCAAGAAAATCTCGATGGTTCAAGGAATCTGAAAAACGCTGGTTGAGCGGTATAACTTTAATGCAGGAAATAGGATAATCAATCTCTTCAGAGGTAAGGATTGAATCGTTTCCACAAAAACAAAGTATTTTTCTCTCGGCATCCTGAAAACCTCCGTAAGCAAAATACTTTATCTTTGGCAATTCATTTTTGAGGCTTAATAATATGTTCTGTTCGTTCAAATTCAGGAAATCCGAAAATAAACAAATTCCCCGGTTATAGGCTGTATTCGCTAAGTCCAAAAGCCTTCGGCGTAACAGCTGTTCATCCTTGTCCAACTTTATCATGGCCTAGAACTTATTGTGGAAGGTCGGAGGTTCAAAACCACTCTCCTGAATTAAATCAAGATAATCTCCGGAGATATCCACGGTGTCGGGTGATACAATAAAAATTGCATTTGAAATACGATGAAGCTTACCGTTAATCGCATACACAGAGCCTGAAATAAAGTCCATGGTTCTTTGGGCTAATTTGTCATCAAAGCCCTCCAAATTAATCACAGTGGCTCTGCCGGTTAATAGCATATCGCAAATCTCTTGAGAATCTTCAAAGGAAGTAGGCTTCATAATACATACCTCAAGTCCTTTTGTCGTTGTACGGATCGGTACAACCTTGCTTGCTGTACTTCTTTCCATCTTTGCAACCTTCTCCTTTTTGAAATCGTTGGTTACCGTATTGGATGCAACTACCGTCTGGCTCTTTGGTGGTTCTGTATATCTCTCGCTTTTTGATTCTTTACGCTCCGCACGCATAGCCCGTTTCAGCTCTTTTTCGGACTCTTCGTTCAGATAATCCTCATAATCGTCCTCATCTTCAGTCAATTTCATAGAGTTAAGAAAATTTTTAAAAATATTAGACATTTGTCTATACCTCCATCTCGCCGCGTACGGCATAAACCTTTGTTACTTCGCAAAGTAAAAATGTATCCTTTGCATGCATTCTATGTGATTAATATACAATATCTCATTTTTATTTTACAGAATAATCACGTTCTCCGAAAATACCTGTTCCAACTCGGACCATAGTAGCTCCCTCTTCAATAGCAACCTCAAAATCACCGGTCATACCCATGGATAGGATATCAAAATTCTCCAAGGTCTGTTTGGACTCAGAATAATCGTATTTGGAAAAGTTTCCATTATCAATATTATCGGCTTTTTTTGATTTTATGTCAACATATAATTGTCGCAATTTCTTAAAATACTTCCTGTTTTTCTCGGGATTTTCTACATAAGGTGCTATTGCCATCAAGCCTCTTATTCGTACATGAGGAAGGGATAGAATCTCGTCAATCAAAGCAGCTGTCTCTTCCGCTCTTACACCGTACTTGGTATCCTCATTGGCAATATTAACTTCAATCAAAATATCACAGACAACATTCTTTTTCGCAGCCTCTTCCTCGATCTGCTCTGCAAGACGAAGAGAATCTACAGAATGAATCAAGGCTACCTTATCAACGATGTATTTCACCTTATTACGTTGCAGATGACCAATCAAATGCCAATATACTTGATCAGAGAAACCGGAATTTAGGTCATTAAACTTTTGAACCAGCTCCTGAACCTTGTTCTCACCGTAATGTCTCATTCCGAAATCATAGGCTTCTTGGAGCATCTTATTAGGCTTTGTTTTACTAACTGCGATTAAAGTAACCTGGGAGCGGTCCCTCCCACTTCGATCGCAGGCAGCTTGAATTCTCTGCTCGATGAGTGCTATGTTGTCCTTCATCATGCCAAAAACCTCCCTCTATCTCTCATGCTCTGAATGAATTCTATTTTATATATTATGATTTACAAGAGAATACTTAATGTAAATACATTGGTAATAGATTATTACGATAGCAGACTCAAAGCTCCGTTTCTGCTGTCAGTTAACCGATGATTGTGTAATTGTACGTTTCATACCTTAATAAATGATGGCTTGATTCTTAGCAATGTTGCCATCTAAGGCAATCTGATCATAAGCAGAAAGTCCTTTTTCGGTATCCTTTTTGACAATTGCATATTCCTCATTTTGATAAAGAATCTCGATACGTTTAAAAACAGCATAACCTAGATTTACATTATATACACCGGTCAGCTTGTTCGTTGGCCCGAGGGTATAGCGTTCTGAACCGACCGAGGAACGGATGCTAGTACCGGCTGGGAAGAGATCTGTATCGACATAGGCATAAGCATCATCCTTAAAGTAAATGTCCGTCGCTTCGAAGGTGAACTTCAATTCCTTGGTTTTTTCGTCGTAGGTCTCTACAATTAGTCCGGAAGCCGTACTATCTGCACCCATCGAAAAATATTCCAGAGGAACAAGATAAAAATCCTTATCGATGATGGAGCTTAAAGGTATCTTAAGCCCTCTTACTGTATCAAAATCAAGCTCCACTTCCAAATACCGTTCATCCAGGTAATTCGATAGATATCGGTTCAAGGTTATTACAGCATAATATTCTGAGCTCCTTTGGCTAAGCTTTAGTGCACCGCTCATACTAAAATCATCCTCCAGAACCTTAAAACGAATCTGCTCTTTTCCTTCCAGCTTCTTATATTGATCCTCGGTTAAGGATAACACCAGCTGCCACTCCTCCGACTTAATCAGTTTATAGATTGGCGTATTAACATCGATGATATCGCTGGTTCTAAG
>JAEYXC010000135.1 GCA_023428655.1 Bacillota bacterium
AGCTATATCTGCTCAGGGGTAAAATTATGTACTATTTCGTTGCAATAAATGTTATGCTCTTGCTAGACCAGAAGCTTGGTGTGAAGTTGATCTCGAGTTCATTCCAATCGAAAGGTATTTCGTAACCGACTATGCCTCTCATTTTTTTGCCTGCGGCAACAGATCCGTCTAGTTGGTTTTTATCTCCCTTTTCTATAAGAGCTGATAAACTCATATTAGTGGAATAGCTATCAACATAAGCTTCAAAACTTATTATCGAGCTAACGGCAATATCACCATTTGAATTATTCTCAATTTCAAATTCACACAGAGCAAATACGTTTCCATCCGCCGGCTTATTAAAGTCGCTACCATTGGATTCAGTGACGTCTACAAGTGTAACCAATATATCGTTTAATTCTACTTTTTCCCCTACTGAAAAGGTTGTTTTATCTGGATACGGTGTTGCTTCCACAATTTCCTCAGTTTCATTTTCTACTACCTTGTCCTCATCCGTAATATCGGCCTTTTTATCTTCCGTAGTATCGGCCTTTTCATCTTCTGTAACATCGGCTTTTTCGTTTGGCGAGTTTACTTCCGGCTTATTTGCTACCTTCGGTTCATCATCTGTTAATAAGGAGCCAATAATGCCTAATAAAATGAACACTCCAATAACAATCAAGATAGCTGTTAGACAGCCACGTTTTTTCTTTTTAGGTGGTTGCATTGGCTGCGTATAAGGATTTTGATATGATTGTTGCGGCATTACTGGTGGTGGTACTTGCTGTGATTGGTTCTGTTGCATCTGTGGTTGTGCAGGAGTTCCACAGGTAGGACAAAAATTACCATTGTAATCTGTTCCGCATTTATTACATATCATATTAAGACCTCCCATATAATTAAATATTTCTTATATTATAACTGATACCGCATATTTTGTCAAAAAAGCTCACATTATTGCTTGGCAATAATCATTTCTCCAAAACAGAATAGTATTTTATCAAATATAAGAGTATGTAATTAGAGAGTTGATTAATAACGATATACTTGTATTCACAATTAATCACAGAGATTATATTAATCTACCAAAATCACAGAATTAGGTAATCTTATCCCCGAATCGTTAAGTGGCTGAATCGTTGACGATGTAAGAGGATTACAGAAATCTTGTGATATGAACATACAAACAGCGCCCTATTAAAGGGCGCTGTTTGTATAGGTGTGGCTGAAAGTACAGGTCTTTTATAATGCATAAGAATTGCTTATGGCTGCAGCTCAAATATTACATAGTCCATATATGCAATACTATCGGATCCTGGGGCTATGAATACCTGAAGCGTTTGAGTTCCTGCATTTAAGGTTGCATTATGGCTATTCATAATCCAGTCATTGCTTGGAGCACCACCAATCCCGGCTAACGGTGCTCCATCCGAATCTCTAAGTTCATAATATACACCCTCAGGGAGACATTTCCCTCTATAGGTAACCTTGTACGTCCCAGTCTCTGGTATATCAACAGTAAATTCAATCGTCGTTGGAGCAACAACTTTAACAGCTGCTCCTTCCACAACACCAATCGCGTTCTCCCCTACTGCTAAGATTACTGCACCTTCCACCTCTACCGTGATTAATGTAGGCTCCGTAGCTCCACCATCCTCTATTACTTTAGTAATAATAACATCATCGATGTGAATTGTATGTGGAGCGGAACGCATTGCGTCGGTAATATCAGAGCCTGTATTGCCAAAGAAGAAGTTTAGCTTTGTCGTTTCACTCTTTGTTACCATAAAGTCATAGGAATAGGTCTGCATTTCAGTAGTCAGATTATCAACCTGATCCATATAGCGGAAGTATCCTGCTCCTTCAATGTCTACTCCAAAACTTCTGGCAGCGGAGGCTTTCGCCCGAAAGGTTAAACGATAGGTTACGTTTGGCTCAAATTCAAACCCAGTCTGGCTAAATTGAACGGACCACGGATCCGTTCCGAAGCCATTTAGATCAATCTTCGCTTCTCCATCCACTGCGGTAACGGTGATACCTCCATCACTCCAGTATGTCCAGGGAGTAATGTCCGTGTCAAAGGTCCCGTTCTGAACGATTGCGTCACCGGTAGGTGGATTATCCGCCTTTTCTGCGATACTGATATTATCTAGGTAAATACTATGTGCAACAAAAGCTTCCCCTGGGACATTATTGCTTCCTAACAGGAAATTCAATTTAGCATTTGCATCTGTTTCTGCCATAGTAAATTCATAGGTGAAGGTTTGCTTTTCCGTCGTCAAACCAATCTCCGGGGTTGCAAAATGGTATCCATCCGTACCCTTATTCACTTCAACCAATATATTCTTTAATATTGTAGATCTGGCGTCAAACTTTAGGACATAGGTTTTACCTGCTTCCAGTCTTAATCCCTCTTGATATACTTGTGTTGACCACCGAAACCACCCATCGTAATTAGGAAAGTCTACCTTCAGCTCCCCATTTTCAGCGGATATTGCAGCATTGGAACCGTCACCGAGATACGTAGACCATCCCTCCGTATTAATATCAAAGGTACCGTTCTGTATTATTTTGTTATCCTTTGCCTTAATCATCTGCTCCACTGACACATCCTCATAGCCTTCTGCCAGTATCAGGATGATATATTTTCCTACCTCCGTAAAAATATCTTTTGAAAAATTAAGATTACCGGCCGATATCGTATACTGATCTGTGGCGAGTAGTTGACCGTTCATCTGAATGGATTTGATAGCAGCTCTCCAGGATTCGTTATCCTTAAAGGAAATATCAATGGTGTTACCAAGTTGATTATCCGTAGTATCTGCAATTACCATGGGAGCCTGCAGAACAGGAGGATTTTTTACCTGCAATATTACATCATCAATGGATACCGCACCTACCATTGCCGTATCATCCACCTTACCCATTAGATATTTCAGGTCCAATTTCTCACTTACTGACGGTTTTATTGTAAAGCTGAAGGTCTTCCAGTCCGTTGTAAGTGATAATGCATTCGAGTCAAAGGCTCTTGAATAAGAAGCATTTTCTAATACCACCGATATATTACGGTTAGCAGAAGCTTTCGCTCGAAATGAAAGTGTATATTCAATTCCCTTGGTAAAAGGCATTCCTCCCTGCAGTAACATAACACTCCATGGATTTTGACCGACGTTGGTAACATCAATCCTTGCTTCTCCATTCTCGGAAGCAAATGCTGCAGCTCCACCACTGTCCAGGATAGTAGTCCAGGATAAGTAATCATTGTCAAAGGTACCGTTCTTTAACGGATATAATACTACTCCGGTATAATCAATTGTATTATTAATCAATTTAACATTATCGATGAATACATCCGCTTTATTGCCACCTAGCATAAATGCAAGCCTTGCTTCTAAATCAGTTGAATTTGTCATGGTAAAGGACATCTCGAAGGTACCGGGACGTCTAGTCAAATTAAAATCTTTTTCTACAAAGGTTATCGCTCCATCTTTACTTAATAACGCAACACGGATGCTTCTATCCTTCGCTGCTCTGGCTTGAAAGGTTAAGGTATATTGATTATTCTGCTTGATCTGTATTCCTCTTTGATCAACCGTGATATCAGAAGCCTGTCTTCCAGGTCTGCGGATATTAACATTTAATTCCCTGGAACCCTCCGGCACAAACACTGATGCAGATGCACGTGAATCTAAGGATTGATTCCAGTAAGCTAATCGATCCAGGGTATAACGATCAAAGGTTCCGTTGTAGACGAGATTGCCGCTAATCGGCAGCGGCTCTTTGGAAGCATGATAATCCACCGTAGGAGGTGCTATTTCAACAAGTCTCACATTACCAATCCATATTGACCCTAATGCAGTCGCACAGTTGAATTCAATCCGCGTCATAATATCAGAGGCCGCTGTCATCTGAAATGTCCTTTTATACGATTGTAATTGATCGGTTAGATCAACGGTATAGGAATCCGAATAAGCCGTCCAGCCTCTCCCAGGCCCTCCGCCAAGCTTCGTATTCAGCGTTCTATTCCTATCCGCCTTAGCATCAAAGGAAAACTCGTACCAGCGCCCTCTTCCTAGGGTAGTATGCTGTTCTAGTTGAACGGAATAGGGTTGGGTTCCTACGCTAGTAACATTAATCTTAGCATAATTTCTGCCATCAATTGCTTCCGTTGTAGCCGTTGCGGCCCCACCGAACTGAGCGTTATAGATTAAATTCCATCCGTCGCCAAAGTTTTCATCCAGACCTTCTCGGTTATCGTTGATCCCTTGTTCATAATTAACATCGTATACCAGATTACCAGTTGAATCCGCTACTCTTGCTCCATCCGGCAGTGGTTCAACAGATGTTTGTGGATCTACAGGAGTCTTATATGGCCTACCGGTTAACTCATATACTCTGACGTAATCTACTTCCATCTTGGGATTATTATTAAATACGGATGGATCCGGTTCTCTGCCACCATCATAGTTTCCACCGACCGCAAGATTAAGAAGAATATAGAATTCCTGATCAAAGGGCGCCGGGAAAGAGAATTTCTCTTCTCCATCTATTCCATAGGTGGTCCAGTTATTCTGTGTCTGATATAGCTTATCGTCAACATACCATCTTATTTCGCCAGGTTCCCATTCAAGCGCATAGGTATGATAATCGGTTATGCTTTGTCCCTCCTCAAAGGTGTAGCTGGCCCCTGAATATTTATTGCTCGGCCAGGTACCTCCATAGTGAAGAGTTCCGCCAACCTCCTGCAAAAGTCTCCCCTTGGCTTCCATGATATCAATTTCCCCAGATGCTGCCCAACCGCCGTATGCATCATTTTTAGGCATCATCCAAAATGCCGGCCAGAAACCGGTTCCTGCCGGCAGCTTTATTCTTGCTTCAAATCTTCCGTACTTTCTGGTAAAGGTATTGCTTGTCCAAAGTCTTGAGGAAGTATATTTCTTCCCTCCTATGGTTTCAAGCTTTGGTATGATAACCAGCTTGCCATCCTTAACTTGAACATTCTCTTTGGTGTAATATTGCAGTTCATTGTTACCCCAGCCATCGACACCGTATTCTGCACCGGTGCCAAGCATGTATCCCCATTTTGACAGATCCAAACCATTGGTATCACGGTTTTTACCTTTCCCGTCAAATTCATCGGACCAAACAAGCGTCCACATTTTTTCATGTGGTTTTATTTTCTCTTTATCATCTTTATGCCTGTTTGTATCTGCACTCACGATTTGCGAAGTGATCATTAGTATAAAGAGTAGCGTAAGAACAAAAGCGCTTAGTTTTACTCTACTGTCTTTCAGATGAAATGTTTTCATCAATATCATACTCCCTTCCCAAACAGAATAATTTGTTTCTAGCTACACAAGTAAATGTCTATGCACCCTCCTTCCATCCTTCGGTTTTTATTTCTATCTTATGTGCTCCAATGGCATGTTCATTCGATGTCCTTGCAACTCTTATTATAACTCATTATATCCTGGAAATATATGGGTATTTATTATTCCCTGTTTTCTTCAACAATGATTAAAGATCCACGAAATAGCGTCCCGACCTGCTGTTTTGAAGTTGTGAATTTTGCTTCACTTTATAATAAAAAAGACACCTGCCGAAGCAAGTGCCTGATCTATTCTGGTATTACAATTAATATTGTAACTATAAGAAACTTTTTGTTAGGTACGTTATAATGAATAATGGAATGAGAGAAATAATCCTGTCATAATATTTTAATATGGTCTAAAAATGACGAAAGCGATTAACGAGGATTAAAGTATATCAATGAACTTACCACCAATATCATCCGCTCTTTTTGTATTATGATTTAAATTGCTCCACTAATTTATTAAGCTTTAATGCCAGTTGTGTTAGTCCATAGCTAGAACTTGATATAATTTCTAAGGAAGCCGTCTGTTCTTCTACTGAGGCTGCTACTTCTTGTGTTGAAGCAGAGTTCTCTTCTGCAATCGCCGCCAGACCTTGCAGCTCATCTAAAATCTGATTTTTCATATGTTCCATAGAATCAGAGGATTGATTAAGTAATGTCATTTTGGATTGAGAAATCTCTGTCGCTTTGGCAATTTGTTCATAGGTCTTTTGGCTATTAAGTATTTCACCGTGTAATTGCTGAAGTGCTTTAATACTATCTTGAATTGTGGAAACAGAAGTACTTGAATTGGCTCTTAATTCATTAATGACTTCATCAATTGTTTGTGTAGATTTACTTGAACTTTCCGCGAGCTTTCGAATTTCATCAGCAACAACTGCAAACCCTTTTCCTGCTTCCCCTGCTCTTGCTGCTTCTATAGCAGCATTGAGGGAAAGTAAGTTCGTTCGATCAGCGACTTCTGAAATCATATTACTAGCTGCTCTTATTTTTTCTGAACTAATATCAGTTTGTTCAATGCCAACTTGAACGTCTTGTATGGCATTTTCAGTCCTTTGGAAGATGAAATATAATTCTCTAATTCTCTTAAGACCCTCTTCAATTTCCACCACGACTTGATCATTGGCAACTTTCAATTCATGTAGGATTTGCATATTGTTCTCAATCGTATCGCCCAAATCGATTGACTGCTTAGATCCCTGTTCCGTTCGTTTTGCTTGTTCAAAAGCACCATTGGCAATCTCTTGGACAGCTCTAGCAACCTCCTCGGAAGCAGTTGTATTTTGATCCGCATTTTCTTGAAGCGATATTGCAGAGGTAGAAACTTCACTCGATGCTTCTTTGACATTACCAAGCACATCTCTCATTGTAACGACCATCCCATTAAATGAATCCGCCAGTTCCCCAATTTCATCTCTGGATTGTCTTTTACAGGTAACTGTAAAGTCACCCGTTTCAACTTGTTTGATGACTCCTTGTAAATTTTTTAAAGGTTTTAGAATTGATCGGTGTATGAAAATCAAAATAATGACCGCAAGAGAAATTGCCGTAGCAGCCGAAAGCATATATAGAAGTCGATGCATCCAGTTCGTCATGTTTAAAATATCACTACGGTCGATAATTGCTTTAATGTAACCACCAACAATTCCTTGATAATCTTTAAAAGGGATTAAAAGAACACTTTCTCTTTCATTTAAAGATTGAAACCGTACAACTTCATCTTGCTCAACCAAATTCAGGTATTTCGATTCTAATTGCCAAGTATCTTCACCTAGCGTACCTGCTAGAAATGTTTGATCACTTGTCTCTAAATCAACCGATTCACTGGGCAGCTGATAAATAAAATATTCCCCACCAAATTGCGTCTTTATATTCTCCAGAAAAGATATTCCGAAATTGCTACCATACTCAACGGAGCCGGTATGAACTCCTTCATTAAACATAGGAACTACTACCCTAAATCCATAGCCACCTACACCTTTTTCAAGGCCCTGAACGATCTTAAGATTTGCGTTGGCTTCATTAACTGTGAAACGAAAATCTTTTAAACTGTCACCGTATTGTTCAGGCATATGTAGTCTTAAGAAAGAAGTAGAATCTGGTAAGTGAAACTGAATTTGAGAAACCTCCGTTTGAATTTTCTCATATACAGGGAGTAGTTGATCAAGCAGCCCTTCACGATCTCTCTGTGCAAAAAGTGCTTGTATTTGAGTATTTTCAGAAATCGTTAATACTGACATACGTGCACTTTCCAGCTGTGCGTGCATTTGCGCTTCAATAGCTTCTTGCAACAGATTGCTATAACTCTCTTCTTCGTTATCAATCATATTATCCACATACTTATTAACCAATAGCGTTAATATAAGCATGGCAAAGATAACAATTATCGATATGCCGCCTATGAACTTTGTCTTTAGTTTCATGCTTCAACTCTCCCTTTCATTTTCAGTCTCTTGTCTCATGATTGAGAATACTTACACTTGTATTATAGCATTGTAGTCTCAAATTGTAAACTTTTTTGAATTATTTTGTCAATTTGTAAGAATTTTGTATCAATTAACATTTATTCTCTGTAAATTGTCATATTTTACAAATTAAGCATACACAAATCATTTAAAATAACTGTATCGATAATGCTCCAATGGAAGGTTTTTGAGGAATCCTCAAACGAGAGATGTATTACGGTAAGAGATACCATATCAGAATATGATACTTCTAAATTAATATCATATAATTCGCCGGTACGATTTAAGCTCAGGGCAAATTCTCATACATTTCCTTCGTTATGTAAGCATTTCTTAAGGCAATCACTGAATATATGGATTATTACACAATGAACATCCTCAAAGAAAGTTGGGCGTATTAGCACCACTGAAATATCACCAAAAACAATTATTATGCATGAAAAATGCTGCCCACATTTGGGCAGCATGGCAAAAAATAATTTTTTTAATTGTCTACTAGACGGGAAGCATAGCACTTTTCAAGGTTTTACCACTTCCCTTCACCATCATTTTAATGGGCAGTAGAATGTTGACCACCACTTCCTACGGGACTTCTGGAGATCATGCTGCACAATTTTAGACTTATCTCAACGTGTTGTAGCTTTAAAGCAAATTCCCTTTTGTAAACACAGGTAGTAAGTGCAAAGCTATTGTTACTATTGAAGCGTGATCAGGCTTATATTCATATCGTATTTAATTTCTTTTGTAATCTTATCTTCTTCATCGCCCAGTCATAATGACTGGCGGTAGCGAAAACACAATAGCTACCCAGAGTACTGGTTCCTGTCCAAGCGAAGTGTTTTTTTACAAACAGTTCCTCGTTTGTGAATGTATCGATCATCATCATTACATCGTCATGACTTTTCTTGAGAAGCTCTTT
>JAEYXC010000157.1 GCA_023428655.1 Bacillota bacterium
AGTACAATGATACCGACATCTATAAAGGCTTAACCTTCTGGTCTCCGAATGTGAATATTTTCCGAGATCCCAGATGGGGTAGAGGCCATGAGACCTATGGCGAAGATCCTTATTTAAGCTCCAGACTTGGGGTTCGATTCGTTCAGGGTATTCAGGGACATGATGAAAAATATATGAAGGCAGCGGCATGTGCAAAGCATTTTGCCGTTCATTCGGGTCCGGAGGACATCAGACACAGCTTCAATGCCGAGGTTTCCACCCAGGATTTGTATGAAACCTATCTTCCGGCTTTTAAGGCGTGTGTACAGGAAGCCGATGTGGAAGCAGTCATGGGTGCGTACAATCGTACCAATGGAGAGCCCTGCTGTGGCAGTAAGACTCTTCTTCAGGATATTTTACGTGAGCAATGGGGCTTTGAGGGACATGTTACCTCGGACTGCTGGGCTATCAAAGATTTCCATGAGGGTCATATGGTTACCTCAACACCCGTTGAGTCTGTTGCCTTAGCAATGAATAATGGTTGCGACTTAAACTGCGGTAATCTGTTTGGCAATCTCCTCTATGCCCTCCGAGACGGATTGGTAACGGAGGAAACCATTGATCAGGCTGTAATCCGCCTGGTTACAACCCGTATGAAGTTGGGCTTGTTTGATGAACCCTCCAAGGTGGTATTCAATAGCATTGGCTACGATCAGGTTGATTCCAACGAGCACAAGGAGTTGAATATCAGAACTTCCAGAAAATCCATTGTACTGTTAAAGAATGAGAACAAGCTACTTCCTCTTGATAAGAATAAGCTTAAGACAGTGGGCGTGATTGGACCGAATGCGGACAATCGCAAGGCGCTGGTTGGTAATTATGAGGGTACAGCCTCTGAATATATTACTGTGCTTGAGGGAATTAAGGAATATTTGGGTGAGGATATCCGTGTTTTCTACTCCGAGGGCTGCCACCTATTCAAGGATCGAGTTCAGGGCTTGGGCCAGGAGAATGACCGTATTGCGGAAGCACGCGCTGTATGTGATCATAGCGATGTTGTCATTGCATGCCTCGGTTTGGATCCGGGACTGGAAGGAGAAGAGGGGGATCAGGGTAATGAATTCGCCAGCGGAGACAAGCCGAACCTAAACCTTCCCGGACTTCAGGAGGAGGTTCTTAAGGAGTTATATAAGAGCGGAAAACCGGTTATTCTGGTACTGTTATCCGGTAGTGCACTCAGCATTCCCTGGGCGGATGAGCATATTCCTGCCATCGTTCAGGGCTGGTATCCCGGCGCACAGGGCGGAAGAGCAATCGCGGAGATGTTATTTGGTGAATTCTCACCGGAGGGTAAGCTGCCGGTTACCTTCTACCGTACCACAGAGGAGCTACCGGAATTCACAGATTATAATATGAAGGGAAGAACCTACCGCTATATGCCACAGGATGCATTATATCCCTTTGGATATGGTTTATCCTATACGAAATTTGAGATGAGCAATGCATCCATCGATGCGGATGTGATTGAGCCGGGAATGACGGTTAACTGTAGTGTGGATCTTAAAAATGTCGGTGATTATGCAGGAGCGGAAACCGTACAGGTTTATGTCAGGGTTAATCGTCAGGATGCACCGAATCATCAATTAAAGGGCTTGAAAAAGATTTATCTTCAGCCGGGTGAGCAAAAAACAATTAAGATAACATTAAAGGACGAGGCTTTTGGGCTTTATGATAATAACGGAAAGCTGGTACTTCACGAAGGGGATTATGAGGTGTTTATCGGTAGTAGTCAACCGGATTCAAGAAGTATTAAATTAACAGCGAATAAACCATTCAGCAAAATCATGCGTGCCAAAGAAACCGTTATTCTGAATTAAGAAGAGCGAAGGGGCTGCAGCAAAATATTTTCTGAACTGTAACAATGAGTACCTAGTCCCCTTACACACTGGTTGGATTGCTTTTGACCGTCTTCCCATTAGTGTAGGAGAGGGACTAGGTACTCATCTTCACAGAACAAATAGAATTTTGCATCAGTCCCAATATTTCATGGGTGGTCCTACGAAGGATAATGTCTTTGTACAGACGCTTTGTTCATTTATAAAGATTAGGAGAGAAAAAATGAGTTATAATCAATGCTGGCTTAACTATCATAGGGTAGATAATTATAAGGATGCAGATTTACTGAAGGGAATCTATCTAGTTAAACCCGAGAAGAGTCCGACGATGGCCGTTGTTAATAATGCAAGGAATGAACTACAAACTGCTCTTTACAAAATGATTGGTATAAAGCCGAGCTTAATAGAGGAGCAAAGCAACGAGGATAAGGATTTGCCTTCCGGTACCATCATATTGGCATATGGAAATCAGAACCCCTATAAGCATCTGCTGAAGCTGGGGACGCTGGAGGAGGAAGGGTTCCTTCTTCATCAGTGCGATACCAAGGTATACGTAATCGGGGGATCGGAAATTGGGATCTTGTATGGATGCTTTGAGCTTATTCGCAGAGTCGCTATGGGGGAAAGTCTTCGCGGTCTTACAATTTTAGAGAATCCAATGAATCGGTTAAGAATGTTGAATCACTGGGACAACCTGGATGGCACCATTGAACGTGGATATTCGGGAGAATCCTTTTTCTTTGAGAAGGAAGAGCTTCTCATAAATAATCGAACAACGGATTATGCAAGGATGGTGGCTTCCATTGGTATTAATGCAGTCGTGATCAACAATGTAAATGTGCGAGGGCGTGCCGCCTCAGGACTGATTACGGAGCGTTATTTTGACAAGCTAAAGGAGCTGGCAGATTTATTCTTTGGGTATGGAATTAAGCTTTATCTAAGTGTTAATTTTGCTGCTCCGATGGAAATCGGCGGATTAAACACTGCGGATCCATGTGATAAGCAGGTGGAGGCTTGGTGGAGAGAAACCGCGAAAAATGTCTATGAGAGGATACCTAATTTTGGTGGCTTTCTAGTCAAGGCAGATTCGGAAGGACGTCCGGGGCCCTTCACCTATAATAGATCCCATGCGGAGGGGGCGAATACGCTGGCAAGGGCGTTAAAGCCATATGACGGAATTCTGATCTGGAGATGCTTTGTGTATAACTGTCAGCAGGATTGGCGTGATTATAAGACGGACCGTGCAAGAGCGGCTTATGATAACTTTATGGAATTGGATGGGGAATTTGAGGATAATGTTATCCTTCAAATTAAGAACGGTCCTATGGACTTTCAGGTAAGAGAACCGGTCTCCCCGTTGTTCGGTGGTCTTAGGAAGACCAATCAGATGCTGGAGGTGCAGATTGCCCAAGAGTATACCGGACAGCAAAAGCATGTATGCTATTTGATTCCGATGTGGAAGGAGATATTAAGCTATAATACCTATGCAAAGGATAGGCAGTCGACGGTAGCAGATATTGTATCCGGTAGAACCTATGGGCAGACAAACTGTGGTATTGCAGGTGTAGCGAACACGGGGAATGATTACAATTGGACCGGTCATGATCTGGCTGCGGCCAATTTGTATGGCTATGGAAGACTATGCTGGAATACGGAGCTTTCTTCGGAGGATATTATGAGAGAGTGGATAAAGATCACCTTTGCTCATAATGATAAGGTTCTTGAAGTATTGTCAGGAATATTACGGGGATCTTGGTTAACCTATGAGAAATATACTTCACCCTTAGGGATTGGTTGGATGGTAAATCCTCATCATCATTACGGACCGAATGTAGATGGCTATGAATACGACAAATGGGGTACCTATCATCGAGCAGATCGTAACGGAGTCGGTGTGGACCGCACGAAAGCAGGTACGGGCTATGTGACTCAGTATAACGAACCTAATGCATCCATCTATGAAAGCTTAGAGAACTGTCCCGAGGAATTACTTTTATTCTTTCATCATGTACCCTATGATTATGTACTGAAAAGCGGGAAGACCCTAATACAGCATATTTATGACACCCATTTTGAAGGAGTAGAAGAGGTAGAGGAAATGATAGCAGGGTTACATTCTCTTGAAGGACTTCTTCCTCAGGATGTGTATCTGCGTCTAATGGAACGCTTTGCTATGCAGCTGGAGAGTGCCATAGAATGGCGGGATCGAATCAATACCTATTTCTATCGAAAATCCGGTGTGGATGACGGTAAGTATAGAAAAATCTATTATTAAAGGATATCGAAGCAAAGAAAGCCGCAATCCATATACTGCGGCTATTTGCAATTCATACCGAAAAGGAAAGCATAAGGAGCTTCATAAGAAAGGGATCAATCCATACTAAGAATAACTTGTATTCTAATAGTAGGGATACTATACTAAATTTAAGTGCGTAATAAAATATTGATACGAAAGGATGATGATAAGATGGAAATGACATTAAGATGGTTTGGCGAGAAGCATGACAGTGTAGCTCTGGACAAGATTAGACAGATTCCCGGAGTGAGCGGCGTGGTATCCTCCTTGCATGATGTTCCGGTTGGAGAAGCGTGGAAGCTGGAGGATATCCTGGCATTGAAGAAAACAGTGGAGGAGAGTGGTCTTAAGCTGATTGGTATTGAGAGTGTCAATATTCATGAAGATATTAAAATCGGCCTTCCCTCCCGTGAGCAATACATCGAAAATTATAAGCTATCCCTTGAGAATCTTGGTAAAGCGGATGTCCACCTGGTATGCTATAACTTTATGCCGATCTTTGACTGGACCAGAACGGATCTGGCAATGAAATTAGAGGATGGCTCCTATGCTCTCGCCTATGATGAAAATATCATTAAGGATATTGAGCCCTCCATGATGTTTGAGCGTATGGAAAAGGAAAGCGGTGGCTTTATTCTACCCGGCTGGGAGCCGAACCGCAGGGATGAGATTATGGGCTTATTCGAGAAATATAAGGGAGTTACAGCGCGAATGCTGATGCAAAATCTGAAGTATTTCCTGGATTCGATCATGCCGGTTTGCGAGAAGTATAAAATTAAGATGGCAATTCACCCCGATGATCCTGCATGGAGTGTATTTGGCTTACCGCGTATTGTCACCAGTGAGAAGGCGCTGGAGGAAATTGCAGGCCTAAATGACAGTATCTATAATGGCTTTACTCTTTGTACCGGATCCCTCGGCAGTAACCTGAAGAATAATCTTCCTGAGATTATTCGCAATCCCAAGATTAGTAAGAGAATTCATTTTGCGCATTTACGTAATATGAAATTCGAAAGCGATGGGGTATTCCATGAAAGCTCACACCTATCCTCGGATGGTAATTTTGATATGTATGAGGTGGTGAAGGCCCTTTATGAGAGTGGCTTTGATGGTGTAATTCGTCCGGACCATGGACGAATGATCTGGGGTGAGCAGGCAAGACCGGGTTATGGTCTGTATGACAGAGCGCTTGGAGTGGCTTATCTGAATGGTCTCTGGGAGGCAATTCATAAAAGCAGCAAATAGATTGCAGGTCCATTCTAAGAACTGGAAGGGTGGATCCAAAGCATCACTCATATTGGATGGTTTGTGCCTGTGATTTCTTGACACAAACGCATAAAAAGACATAGGAGGTTGTATGAGATTAAAAAGTTATGATCAGACCTGGAAGTCAAAGGGCTATGAGTTACCGGAATTCGATAGAGAGCGGATACGTAAAAATACAATGGAGGAGCCAACCTGGCTTCATTTTGGAGCCGGTAATATCTTTCGTGGTTTTCCGGCAGCAGGATTGCAGAAGCTTCTTAACGATAACAGCTATGATAAGGGTGTGATTGTTGCGGAAGGCTTTGATTATGAGATCATTGAGAAGGCATATAAGCCTTATGATGATTTAAGTCTGTTAGTGGTTTTGAAAGCGAACGGAAGTATTGAGAAGAAGGTAATTGGCAGTGTAATAGAAGCCTTAGCCGCTGATAGCGCAAAGGATATGGAATGGTCCAGATTAAAGGAGATATTTCGTAAGCCCTCCCTTCAAATGGTAAGCTTTACAATAACGGAGAAGGGTTATAGCTTATTTGATTCCAAGGGGGAACATCTGGGTGTCGTGGAGGCTGATTTTAATATTGGTATTGAGAGACCCAATCATATCATTGGCAAGGTTACCTCATTGCTTTATGAGAGATTTCTGGCGGGTGCGACACCGATTGCCATGGTAAGTATGGATAATTGCTCCCATAACGGAGATAAGCTGTATGGCGCTGTGGAGGCCTATGCAGAGAACTGGGTGAAGAATGGATTTGTGAAGGAAGAGTTCCTGCGTTATATCAGTGATCCGAACCAGGTCTCCTTCCCATGGAGCATGATTGATAAGATTACGCCAAGACCGGATGATAAGGTGAAGCAGATGTTAACGGAGGAGGGGTTCCTGGATACGGAGCTGATTATTACCGGTAAAAATACCTATACGGCAGCCTTTGTGAATGCGGAGGAGACGGAATACCTGGTAATCGAGGATCACTTCCCCAATGGCCGGCCTCCTTTCGAGAAAGCAGGGATTCTATTTACCGATCGTGAGACCGTTGATAAAGTAGAGAAAATGAAGGTATGTACCTGTCTTAATCCTCTTCACACTGCCTTAGCAATCTTCGGCTGCCTGTTATCCTATGAGACGATATGGGAGGAGATGAGGGATTCACTTCTTGTGAAGCTGGTAAATCAAATTGGTTATGTAGAGGGAATGCCGGTGGTAGTGAATCCCGGTATACTGGATCCCCAGGATTTCATTAAGGCGGTTTTAGAGCTCAGACTGCCGAATCCCTTTATGCCGGATGCACCCCAAAGAATTGCAACGGATACTTCACAGAAGCTATCGATCCGTTTTGGAGAGACGATTAAGGCCTATGTTAAGAGCAAGGAGCTGGATGTAAAGGATCTGACTCTTATCCCGCTGACGATAGCCGGCTGGTGCCGCTATCTGATGGGTGTGGATGACAACGGCAATGCCTTTGTTCCAAGTCCGGACCCGCTTCTGGAGGAGGTTCAGGAATATGTGAAGGCGGTCAGACTGGGAGATAAGTCGATTGCGAAAAACACACTCAGACCGATTCTCTCCAATGAGAAGATCTTTGCCGTAGATTTGTATGAGGTCGGTCTGGCAGATAAGGTTGAGGGAATGTTCCTAGAGTTAATTGCCGGGGTCGGTGCCGTAAGAGAAACCCTTCAAAAATATCTTGCATAGGATCATAAGAAGTTAGGAAGGCAAGCTTACGCTAACCTAGTCTGCTTAAGAAAAAGATAAGGACTGTTACAAAAGGCAGGTTTATTGATACCATACCTTTTGCACAGTCCTTTTAAATGCATGATCGATTTTAAGGTTGTGAAGCTGATTTTCGAATATATAATTCATAAAAAGAATGAAAAGTTAACTTTTTTGAATTATATGATTTATAAATAGTTTGTAAAGGTAAATTTTAAAATACATGATTCATAAAAAGTTTACGAAGTTAAACACTTTGAATATCGTTAAGTTTGAGAGATCATTCACACCAAGGAATTGGTCGGAGTGAGACAATTATGATTTTCACATACATAGTAGGTTGTCTTATCATTAATTTTCGAATAATCAACGACGTAGCTTGCGGTCTTTAATACCTCCTCCGAATTCTTTTCCGATTTCATAAGGACGACGGTATTCGGTTCAAAATGATCGGAGAGGTAATTCAATAAATCCTGATATTCCTCCTTCTCATCGGCAATGCAGACAATTTCCTTGGAGGGGTATAATTCGCTGAGAAATGCAATCAAGGCGAAGCTGTGTCCTGCGGGGTAATCCTTCACCTGGCCTGCGAGGAATTGAAGCTGTTTTCTGGAATATTCCATCATCTTTGGATTGGCGGTCAGGTGTGCCAGTCTGCTTAAGGCATAGCCGGCCACGGAATTGCCGGAAGGAATGGCACCATCATAAACCTCTTTGGGGCGATAGATCAGCTGTTCGGAATCGGAGGCATTCAGGAAGAAGCCACCATATTTATCATCCCAGAAGAGCTCCAGCATATCCTCGGCCAGCTTTAGGGCACGTTTGATATACTTGATCTCAAAGGTTGCATCATATAAGGAGCATAATGCCATACAATAGAAGGCATAATCATCGATGTGACCGTAATGAGCAGCATTACCGTCCCGGAAGCGTACGAAGAGGCGGCCGGTTTCATCCGTCAGTCGGGTGTTAATAAATTCGGCAGCACGCTCCGCAACCTCAGCATAATCCTTGTTCAAAAAGACCTTGGCAGCAGTGGCATAGGCGGTAATCATTAGTGCATTCCAGGAGGTAAGAATCTTGTCATCCTTATGCAGTTGAGTACGGTTTAATCGGTAGGTATACATCTGATTACATACACGCTGTACACGCTCGTTTTCGGGCTTCAATTCATTGGATTTGATCAGATTCGGAATAGAGGCACCTTCAAAATTCCCTTCCTTGGTGATATTAAAGTATTCGCAGAAGAAGGAACCGTCATCATTACCCAGAACAGAGGTCACCTCCTCCGGAGTAAACACATAATATTTACCCTCCACACCTTCACTGTCTGCATCCTGTGCACAGTAGAAGCCACCCTCCTTGTCCGTCATTTCTCGACGAACATATTCTAAGATTTGCTCGGCTACTGCCTTATAGATGGGATTCTTTGTACTCTGGTAGGCTTCCGTATAGGTGATAGCAAGCATGGCATTGTCATAAAGCATCTTCTCAAAATGAGGTACCAGCCATCTGGCATCGGTAGAGTATCGGGAGAAGCCGTAACCCACATGATCATAGATACCACCACGGTACATATGCATCAGGGAGTTATCGACCATGAAGAGTGCCTTCTCATCCGCCTCCAGCTTCGCATATCGAAGTAGAAACATCAGATTATGGGGAGTCGGAAATTTTGGCTCATTACCAAAGCCACCATAATCGTGGTCAAAGCTCTGACTAAACTGGGTTACGGCAAGACCGATTAATTCCTTCGTAACCTTTGCACTATCG
>JAEYXC010000186.1 GCA_023428655.1 Bacillota bacterium
TTGACATTATAGATTCCGTAGCCTTCCTTCTGTTCACTCTTTCCCTCCAGCAGTCCGGCATTGATACTGATTAGCTTTTCCTCCTCAATTCCTAAGCCATTATCCTCCACACAGAGCTTAACGACCAGAATTCCGTTTTCACCGATATGCTTACTGGAGTAGATGCGAATCAGTCCCTCTGAATCCTTTAATTTTATTCCATGATAGATGGAGTTCTCCACCAAAGGCTGAAGAATCAACTTAATAGTGGGGATACCAAGCAAGTCCTCCTCGACATTAATCTCATAATTAAGTTTTGTCTTATATCGAATCCGTTGAATATTCAGATAACTCCTGACATGCTCAATCTCATCCCGTAGGGTTATGATTTCGTTACCCTTACTAAGACTCAACCGGAAGAACTTACCGAGTGAATTTGATAAGATACTGATCTCGGAGGCGCCTTGGTCTGCTGCCTGCCAGGTAATAGCATTTAAGGTGTTATACAGAAAATGGGGATTAATCTGCGCCTGTAACGCTTTAAGCTCTGCCAGACGTTTTTGCTTTTGGACACTCTTCACAATCTCCTTTTCCTCCTTCAAAGCTTCTATACTAACATTAAGCTCTGAAATCAGATGATCTATTTCACCGATCATATAATTAAAGCCATCCGCCAGATTACCCACCTCATTTTTATAGGGGTAATGGAATTTGACATGAAAATCCTGTTGGTCCGCCCGTCTCATAATCCTTACT
This sequence comes from Bacillota bacterium, assembly GCA_023428655.1. GTDB lineage: Bacteria > Bacillota > Clostridia > Lachnospirales > Lachnospiraceae > Mobilitalea. Next base: position 736 of record JAEYXC010000186.1, read on the forward strand.
AAATGATTGATCGGTGTTGTGATGCTGATGGCTAAAAGCACGGTTATAATTACGCTTACAACAATACCAAGAATCAGTATTAATATGATGTATGTACGAAGAGAATCAAGATTGCTAAGCAGATCCGTCCGGGATTTGACACTGAACAGCTTCCAATCGTTGGTCTTGATTGTTGTAAAGGTACAAAGATATTGCTCTCCCTTATAGTTGACCTCTTGGCACACTGCCTTCTGATAACCGGGCAATGCCTTCGGAAAGCTTTCTACGATCGTGCTCTCATCCATGCTATAATTAACAATCGCATTGCCCTCCTGATCCACAATAAACATTTTATCTACAGAAGTATAATTATCCTTCAGATATTTGATAATTGTGGACTGCTGCAGGTTCACAACAATATAGACATGCTCCAAGCTGCCTACTACCAGAAACCGAAATACCACCGGTATCACCATCTCTTCTCCGGTGAAAATCTGATCCTTCATTGCCGGAAACCAAGCAACGGTATTATGCGGGTTATTTTCGAAGCTTTTATAAAAGTCTGATTCGATAAATCGAAAGCTATGATTTCGAAACCTGGTGAAGTTATCGAAATCACTGTATTTCGTATACATATAAATCGAATGAATATAGCGATCTCCCTGAGCGAGCTCTGTTAAGGAGTTTGCTACCTTACCCAGTATTTCGGCATAGCGTTCACTTTTGGGGTCATTTAAATAATTACTCATTGGTGTGGTAAAGGATATATTACTAGCCATGGCATAAACCCGGCGAATCACTGAAGCAAATTTATCCGAAAGATAATTGTTCGCCTGATAGATGATATCCTCCGAGCTGGAGTAGGTATTCTCTAATGTATCCGTGAATGCGTATTTATAATAGAGGTAGCCTGCAACCGAGCTATTTATGGTCAATATTGCAACACATAGGAGAATAATCTTGGTTCTGATCTTCATATTCGCAATCCATTGTTTCATCCGTATCCCTCACCTTGTAAGTAATTCCTTTGTTTTACCTAATTATACCATAATCCCTTTCACGAATACAGTATTTTAACCCTTTACTGCACCAGCAGTCAGACCGGATATGAATTGCTTATTTGCAAAGAAGTATACAATCAGTATCGGTATAATCGCAATCGAAGCTCCCGCCAGCATAATATGCCATTCCGCTGCTGCATTCATGGAATATTTCAACTGAACAACCGCTACTGTCAGTGTTCTTAACTTAGGCATGGAAATGCTCATTACCAAAGTAGTTACATAATCATTCCAAGCATTACGGAAGGTAAACAAAGCCACAACCGCCATAATCGGGGTAATTAATGGTCTTAGTATCCGAAAGAAAATTCCGTACATGGAGCACCCATCTATGATTGCCGCCTCATCCAGTTCCTTGGGTATGCTCTTTATAAATCCCATAACCAGCAGCACATTAGCTGACTGCCCACCGGTTAACACCAGAATTAATCCGATGATATTCTTATGCAATCCGAACTTCAATAGCAGGGAGTAGATCGGATACAGTGTGACGGACCCTAGTGCGATGAACATCAAGCCGACGTAAAAAAGCATGATAAGCTTCTTACCTACAAAGTTTTGGCGTGCAAATACATAGCCTGCTAGAGATGAGGTTATTACAGCAATGACCATAGTGGAAAAGCTGATAATAACGCTGTTCAATGTATATTTCGTAAAATTCGCCTTAATAAAAGCATCCCAATAATTCTTTATCTGCCATCCTCCGGTTGGAAAGAAATTACCTCCGGCGGTTAATTCACTATTCGTTTTAAAGGAACCGATCACTGCATATAAGATGGGATAGATGGTAAATACAATCATAGCAGCCAAGAACGTCGCCACCAGAATTCCGATACAAAGCTTAAATATTCTATTTTTCATTCTCATCTACTCCTCTCTAATATACATCATCTAGTCGCTTTGATGCTTTAAGGTAAATAACCGTAATTATACCGGCAATCAGAGCTGACACTGCACTTACTGCGGCACCATAGCCATACTGAGGTAAAGTGATACTGCTGGTTGATACCGGGAAAAAGAAGGAGTAACCATATAGGGACATAACCATGGTGGAGAAGTTTGGACCACCCTCTGTAAGAACCATTACATTGGTCATATCATGAAAAGCTGCCGTAATCGATAACATCAGAATAATCTTCAGAATAGGTCCGAGCATGGGTAAGGTGATATACCAGACGGTCTGTACTCCATTGGCCCCATCAATTCTGGCACTTTCCAGAGTCTCCTCCGAGATTCGTTGAAGTCCGGCAATAAAGTAAACCATATAATTGCCGACGCCTCCCCATATCGCCGTAATGACCAGAGTCTTCATAGAATTCTGTGCACCCAGCCAGTTGATCGGCTGCTTAATAATATTCCAATCCATCAGATAATAATTAATCTGTCCGTTGTAAACATTAAAGAGCAGATAAAATACTAAACCCATAACCGCTGAGCTCATAATCGTAGGTACAAAAATTATACTCTGAAGCATTCCGTTTCCTTTTCGCTTTTTGCTTAAAAACAATGCTAATAAAAAGGCTAAGGGAATGATAATAACAATCTTTGCTCCGGCATATACCAGGGTGTTCTTTGCTGCCTTCCAATAAACCTCATCACGAAGTACACGTGCCAGGTTATCCAGTCCAATAAACTTAGGTACCTCGGAGGCAAGTCCACCATACCGGTAGAAAATAAATTTTAAGGTCCATATACAAGGATATACTGAAAATGCGATAAATAAGACAAGGTTAGGGAGAAGCATACTATAAGCCTGCAAATTCTCTTTTATCTTTCTTCTATTTTTCGTGTTAAATACCTGTGTAATTGTTGTCTTCTTCACAGCCATTCTCCCCTCTTTCAAAAAATATGGGGCACTTGATTGTTAAGTGCCCCGTTTTGTTAATCACAAGACGGTCGCTACATGGCGAGCGTCGTATTCACTTACTTTGGTCTTTATTTGGATGGATTCTTAGGATCAAAGCCATTCTTAACGATGGGCTTGATGGTTCCTTCATCGATACCTGCCTTAAGAGCTGCATTGTATCTGTCGGTAAGATCCTGTAATCCTGTGGCAATATCGGTATCACCATAGAACATGGAGGCGAAGGTAGTATTGCTATCCATACCTTCCAGAATAAATGCGGTTGCATATGCTTCCTGTGGATTACGAGGCCAGATTGAATCAGTCGCACCGATGAGAAGATCCTGATTGTCTATATAAACCTGTGCAGGTTTTGCTTTTTCAATTACTGCAGGAATTGTACTGATACCTAAGCCTGCCTCATAGTATTCAACCTGATAATCAATATTCATGAAGATTGCATTGTATACCTTCCAAGCTGCTTCCAAATTCTCGCTCTCTGCATTGAATAAGTAACCACCGTTTGCTACATAGCCCTGTGCACCGGTAACCTGTCCGCCAAGGGTAGGTATCTGCACTACAGCCCACTCGTCCGTCATCGGGAATTGATTCTTATATACACCGGGTTCTGCGTGTGTGAAGGATATGTACATACCGATTTTACCCGCTGCAAACTGTGTTCTAAGAGGGTCAATATCTAAGGATTCACATCCGGGGAATGCTGCTGCTTCAGAGAATAATTCCTTCCACTGTGCTAAGAGATCTGCATAGGGTGTAAAATCGAATTGGCCCGTTGCGAAGTTATAGCCGTTCTGAAGCCCTAACTGACGTTGAACCTGATACATTAAGGAACGATTTAAAGCAGAGCCGGGATTCTTCATGTTTGCTGCAAAGCCATAAATGCCTTCGCCGGACAGCTTCTCGGTAATGAGCTTCGCATACTCTACCATCTCTTCGAAGGTTGCAGGAGGATTAGCAATCCCTGCCTTCTCAAAGATATTCTTGTTATAGAATAAACGACCTGTAGTACCAGTTACCGGAACATAATAGATTTTTCCGTCAATTTCATTTAAGCCCGGGATAATGGAGGATTGGAAGGTACTCTTGAAGGTATCATCCATGAAAGGAGCTAAATCAGCAAGTCTACCGCCACCCAAATGGCTCTCGAACACCTTATTCTCCTGGGAGAACATATCCGGTGCTTCGCCGGATTGAAAGGCCATATCAATTGCCTGAGGATAATTATCGGTATAGATCTGAAAATCCACTTCGATGTTATCCGTATTATTCTGATTATATTCTGCAACCTTTTTCGTAACAAAATCCGCATCATGACGATCCTTAGACCAGATTACCACCTTTGTCTTTTCCTTAGGCTGAGTATCATCCTTGTCGCTGGTCTCACTACCCTCTGTCTTAGTAGCACCCTCTGTTGGATTAGCGGAGCCTGGTGTCTCTTCCTTTTTACTTGAGCATGCTGTTGCCAATGACATGGTAAAAGCAATTACCAGTAACATGGCGAGCAGCTTCTTAAAATTTTTCATCGTGTTTCCTCCCTTTACATACGTTTTTGCTTAACGCCTTCGCGTTTTGTTATTACTTCTTTATACTATCGTAAAATATACCTATCGTAAATCCATTATCCGACTTAAGGATGTTTAAAATATGATGGTGCTCGTTACTTTTTTATCACACTCATTTGACCTGCCTAACCCTAAGTCCTTCCATAGCCGAAATATCCAACGCAAAAAGAAGCGATATCACAGGATTATTGAGCCGTACACTTTTATATCCACTATGTAAGAATAGCTCCCTGCTTCGTCAACTGCCTCTGCAGTAGATTGATGTCCAGCTTCTTGGTGGAGATATTCAAGCTGCTGCACAAAGCTGCCGCTGTACCGGCAGCCTCTCCGGTAGCAAAGCATGCCGGCATAACACGAATGGAGGCCATCATCGCTCGGTCACAGCTTATGGTTCTTCCGGCTACCAGTACATTTGAGAAATCAATGGGCAGCAGACTACGGTAAGGGATGGAATATGCTTCCCCTTCCTTATATTTCGATGTGACATATTCCCGATCTGCACCATAATCATCCTGCAAGGGTGTAGCAGCATGAATATCGATTGGATAGGAATAACGGGCAATTGTATCCGCAAAGGTTGCTCTGGAATAATAGTCCAATCCGGTTAAACGGTATTCGCCGCAGATACGTCTGGATTCCCTTAGACCAATGGCCGGACCGGAGGATATTAATACGGCTTTCTCGGCACCCGGTACATATTTTCTAAGGAATTCCATTAATCTTGGAAGCTTCGACCTCGCCTCCAGCTCTGCCCTGGTTAAATCAGTCCCATCCAGGGGATTAAAATGATATACATGTCCAAAATTCAGTCCCGCTACACCATCTGCTTGAAGAGCCAGCCCCGCAACATATTTTTCTTCCGGGATAAAATCGTTATTCTTCTTTGCCCTCTCAACCGCAACGTGTAGGTTTCCATCCTCACCCGTTTCTTTGACATAATCCATAAAGCGTTGCGTATCCAGATTGGCAATTCGAAAGCACAGGGTTCCCGCCTGTACATGCCCTTGTGAATCACCATATTCATAGGCCCCCTCAGCAAGTGCAATCAGATCTGCATCACCGGTGCAATCAATATAATATTTAGCCTTTAGGGAAGCATTTCCCCCTTTATTGTGAATACGAACCGATGTAAGTCTACCGTTTCGCATAGTGACATCCGTCACAATGGTATGTAGCAGCAGATTACAACCACTTTCTATAACCAGCTGCTCCGATACCCTCTTTAATACCTCCGGATCAATGGGAACCCAATCATATTCCTTCTGTCTGCCCGGCTTATTATCATAAAAGGGACTGACAAAGCATTCCTTTTGCATCGCCATAAGCACTTCAAGACCAATCCCTCCGATGGTCACTATCTTCCCATCCGTATAGGGGCAGAAGGCCGGCACCGATGCATTGGTCGCCATTCCACCAAGATATCCTGCTCTCTCTATGAGCAATACCTTGCTACCGTTTCTTGCAGCCGCGATTGCCGCTCCTATTCCTGAAGGGCCACCACCTGCAACTATCACATCATAATCATATCGATTTGTCATATACAGCCTCCAAACTTTGCCCGATATACAAAGGCATTTCACTAATACTTGGAATATGCCCTTGTATATCCATTTGAAATTTATTTCCCTTTTGAATTCTTAACCGTGATTTTATACTTAATCACCTTTACTTTATTGCTGTAAAGTGTAATATTTGCATATATTGTCGCTGTTCCTTTCTTCTGTGCTGTGATGTTTCCCTTTTGATTAACCTTTACAATATCCGGATTAGAGGAGCGGTAGGTGATCGTAACCGCACCTACCGAGCTGCCATAGGTTTTATCCTTAAGACTTTTGACAAGCTCAAGAGTATTGGGCAAAGATACTTTTATAGCTCCCTTTGAGTTTTTCCCCTTCCCCGTGTATAAAGTCGTCTTATCAGGCTTTACTGCTATCTGATCAATCAATGACAGAACGGTTTCTTTATTAGCTCCCTCAGGGAGAATCACATAATCAGAAAAATGTAAAAGATCAACCTTAATATAACCCTCTTGATCAATTCTGTAGCCTGAGCTGTATGGTAATGTCTCCAGCTTATTGGACTTCGGATTATAATAATAAAGATAAATTCGATTACCCGGTTTTATCCCTACCCGGTCACCTACAAAGATGCGAACTGTCGCTTGTACCGGTAATTCACCATGATGATTAAAATTAATAAAAAGGCCATTACTGTTGTTATCCGTTGTCTCATACCCTAAGTCCAGGAGCTTACTTAGTTTTTCATGGTCGGACAAGCTTCCAACCTTTAGGGACAGATTGATATCGGATATGGATTTGTCCGAGCTTGCCAGATTATCTTGGGTAAAATTCCAGCTGTACTGTTCCTTTCCATTCTCATCGATAACTGCAATCCTGACCTCCTTACCGACCGCTTTGGCACGATCGAGTATTGCTGAATCCAGTTTAATTTCCTTTAATACGATTTTCTCATTATCCGATATATTACTGGGAATGACCATCTCCAGACTAATGGTCTTAATCTCCTCCTGCTTCATGCTTTCTAATAGTTTTTCAGAGATCACTGATAGTATTAATTCCATCGGCTTATGGGATGTATCATTCTCCAATTGCCTTATAATCTCTTCCACAGGCAAGGAGATTACTGCCTTCAGTCGACTTTCCTTCTCATCTGTCACAATATCCATCTGTGCATCATAATCGGTTCCGGGAATATTAATTTGATCAATTTCCGGAGCCTTCGTCACAATTGGTGTGGGAGAAGGTGATGGAGGGTTCTGAACCGGATCCGGGCTCGGAATAGGATTCGGCACCGGTGTTGGTGTTGGTGTGATTCGGGGTGTCGTGTCCGATATTAATATGTTCAATTCTGCTACATTACCATAATCAAAAAGAATATGGAAGAGATGATTGCCCTCTGTCTTTGATATCAGATACTCCTTTTTCACAGTTAATACACTACCACTCACCGAATAAGCACCGGCACCAATCGTAATTCCCATATGCTGTATATCAATTAGTGAGGTAGCATCATTCCAAGCAACTGAGGTATTTACATCGGTCTGATATGCCGTATTCTTATCAAAGACTGCGAAATTCGGACTTAAGATTGCACTTCCTGATACCACAGTTGCTGAGAGCACTGTCACAGAGTAATCCACATAAACCCCGTCATAACGATTGCTTTGTACACGGACAGTAGCATTCCCTTCCTTGATACCGGTGATAATTCCGTTATGATACACGGCAATGTTTTCATTCCCCGATGTGACCGTACAACTTACCCCTTTCGCATCATCCGGGATATTACTAAAGGTATAGTCAAGCTGCTTACTAGCTCCTACCTGTACCGAGATATTATTCTCATTTGTAGTAATACCGGTTAATACCGGAGTTAGTGTTATGGAATTAATTACAAGCTGATAACCACCGCTGCTTGCATTTTTACCCGAGATCATGAACTTAAGCTCCTGTATTCCAGCTCTGCTGATTAATACATTACCGAGGTTTACCTCCTGATTCTCCTTGTTACCCGGGTAATACTGATCTACGGTTCCCACCTCATTATCATTAGCATATAAGGTGAAGATTCCTTTTCGATCATGTAATTTGAGTTTAATTTTAACATTATAGAGACCGGAGGTAGGAACCTCCATCTTCGCTTTGAACCAGTCTCCCGGTGCAGCACCATAATACAGATAATCCCCTCCCATGTCTATGCCGGCACCAGAGGTTTCGTAAAGGGATAGATCAATGGAATTAAGCTTCAGGGTCGAAGCTACCGCTTCGGGGAGTGGAGCGTATACCACATGAATGAGGGCATCAACCTTAATCATGGTTCCCTCCACAATTCCTAACACATGAAAGCTCCCAACCTGTTGGTATCTTTCGGCTTCGATCAACTCCCATTCCAAAACATTGGCCAATTGATATGAACCCGCATTATTCTTTACATTTACCTTTGCAGGAAGTATTGGTGCTGCTCCCGCGACTGTCTCCAGAAAGATTGGAGGAACCTCAACTATCTCTAATGGTGAACTTACCACATGGATTCTACAGTCAGTATATATCTCTGGATTCGTGGTACTCACTACTCGCACCACTGCATCCCCTTCAGCAAGGGCAGTTACGACTCCTGTATTCGATACACTTACCAAGGTTTCACCTTGAATGACACTCCACTTCACATCTTTATAAATGGTTGTAGCCGGAAGGATGGCTTCTGTTAACTGTGTACTCCCTCCTAAAGTAATTGTTACCTCGGACTGGTCCAATGTAATTCCTGTCGGTATGTTCTGTTTATTCTCCCTGTTATTCTTAATATAATGAAAGCTATCAAGGTTGATCGCTCCAGTCGTCACAAAATACAGGTCGTGTTCTCCGATTGCTCCATTCAGAGGAATGGTACGATTAACCCAGTTGTTATTGGTATTCTCAAGAAATGCGGTTCCAATTAAGGTTCCTGCTTCATTATCCAGATATATATCAACGGTGCCTTCTGTAGAGGACGAAGTCCTTAGAACCAAATTATCGGTACCCCGTGTTCCAAAATTAATATCCGTGTGAACTCCTGTATTGCCTTTTTGGAGAATTCTCGCATTATTATAGCGTGTGTCTATCCAGCTTACACCAGCCACCGGATTTGAGTCACCGGATCGTTTAAATAGAAGGTATAAGGTATGTACTCCACTGATATAACCAACGGCTGCAGTTTTGGTCACATATTCCAAGCCACTTCCAGTTGCATCTACCGAACCGATAACATTACCGATGGTATCCAGGTGAAGCTCTATCACTGCATCCGATGTATGATAAGGAAGAATTCGAAGATCAATTTCCTCCACTCCACTTCCAAAATCCACTTCCTCATATGCTGCCCAGGAAGCATTGGAGCCCTTTATGGTACTGCCTCCTCCATGGGCATCAATAAGCACAGGCACTTTATCATTCGTTATCCCATCGCGATTATTGTAATAAATTGCAGGTATCTCGGAGGGTGTTCCGTCAAGAACATAAGCATTCTCATAGAAATTACGATACGTTACATTCATTTGAGCTAGCGTTGATGCCTGCTTATTATTTCCAAGCATACGAATATTCTCGAAGGTGAAATTCGTTGCCCTGTCCACCTCATTTAAGCCAAGTATTTTTCCTCTGGTTATGCCTCTGTCATATACATTAATATTTCTGACCGTAACATTATCAATCGGTCCACTTCCGTCGGCTCCACCATTAATCTGAGCCATGAACCAGGTTCTATTGTCATCGTTTTGACAGGTTATGTTCTCAATCTCTATATCCTCGAAGGTTATATGTTTCAGTAACCCTGCCCCATATTTATGATGAATACCAAGTCCGACTGCACAATCTAATACCGTACCATTACGGAAGGTTACATTAATCTGATCGTACAAGGAACCTTGACCCACCTTAAAGCCATAGCACCAGGTCCAGGAGATATTATCCTCAAAGAGTACATTCTCCACATGCTCAGCGGGAGCATTCCAGGTTCTTCCGATGTCAACACTCGTAAGCCATGTCTTTGTAGAAAATGGGTCATCCAGTGCGATACCGATACAGTTTTGAACCAAGACCTCCTGGCAGCCAACGATATCAATACAATCATTCTCATGGGCACCGGACAATTTATTCATAAATTTTAAATTGGTAAAGGTCAGATGATCCGACCAAGCCGGAACAACGGACCATATATTTGATTCCTTTAGCGTAATTCCATCACAGATAAAATAAGAGCAATTCTGAGGTACTATTGTTTTAACCAAAAGTCTGGATTCTGCTTCTACTTTAGAGCCATTGGCATCCATCGTACCACGTCCGAAGATTTTCATATCGGTGGATTCCATAGGTACTCCGCCAGCAGTCTTATTCTCAGTGTTTATCATATGTGTAATATCTTTTGCAAGAGAATCCTTACGTGCATGTACTATATAATCCTCCTTTTTCGTAGAAGCGTATAGAACCGCACCTCCCTGCAGATAGATATCAACATGACTCTTTAAGATAAGATTACTGGTTTTATATACTCCAACGGGAATATATACAATACCGTTCGGATTACCTGCAATGCTGCCGTATGCACTAGCATCATCAATGGCCTTCTGAATCGCTGTCTTCGTAAGTAAAGTATTTGTTCGATCCGCATTGTATGGCTCGGATAAAACATTAAAAATCCCCTCTCCGCTGGAGGCAGGGACATCTGTCTCTACAGGATCGGCTGTAATAACTAATTTCTTGTATCCGGGAATTGATATAATCAAATACTCATCCCGTTGTATGGTAAAGGTTAGCTTATTGCCTGTAATCGTCCCCTGCAATCCTAGCTTCTGCGGCGTAATCGTATAGGACGGCAAGGCTCCGCTGGTCGTTATCTCGATGGTAGCATCCCCCTCTGCCATAGAGAAATTTGCATAATCATAATCCGAGTTGCAGTTGATGACCGGTACCTTCAGACTATTCACCTTTACACCGAAGGAGGTCGATTCCGTATAGATAAAGGGCATGGGGTACACCGTAATATTTCCCTGTGTTACTGCCTCACCAAATTCTATATCCGGTATAGTAACAGGAGCCTCTTTCACCAGCTGGAAGTAATCAATATTCAGCTTATAACCGCTACTGCCCTTTGCGGTAATAATGAATTTCAGAGTATTCATACCCGCCATAAGATGGACCACACCCATATCGTACATGTAGAAGCTGTTATAGGAGCTTCCGACCCGATTATCGAAGCCCTTTGTATGTTTCTCTCCGTTAATATAAAAATCCGAATTACCGGTCGATTCATGTCTACGATACCGAATAGTTAGGTTGTAATTACCTTCTTCAGCCACATTGATTTTATACACTGCATAATCTCCTAATGCAGTCGCATCGAATCTTGAGAATGGGCTCTGAAAGAAAAACGGATTTGCAACCCCGGTGGCCAATGAATCCGTTACTGATTGATGATTTTCTGCCTCGTATTTCCCATCTGCAGGAATTGGTGGCAGGGTGTCTTCTGCTGCAACTTTAACAGCTCCACCTGTCAAAGGCTGAAGTAAAGAAGTGGCTACCAGCACCATCATAAGTAACATTGATATTAGCTTTTTTTTACCCATAAAAAATATCCTCCTCCATTTTCAAATAGTACAGCATAAGTGTACTTAAGAAAATGGAGGGGGACAATCCAATATGCGATGTAATTGGTTATAATATATGACTATCATAAAATCGATGGTTTATTCTATACGACTACCCTGTGACGTTTTCCGTCATCAATCAGTTTGATTCGATTCCCTTGGTGCTTCACACCATCAATCGTTAATTCTGTTGTTTTTGCAGTGTCCTTACATCGACTTTCCACCGAGATATCGAAGTAGGAGGAGCCATATTTATATTGTACCTCAAAGGCCCCGAAACTCGCAGGAGTTGCCGGGTCAATAATTAACTCACTCCCTTCCTTTCGAATTCCCAGAAACCAGCATACCAGCCCCTGATACATCCAGCCTGCTGATCCGGTATACCAGCTCCAACCACCCCTGCCGGTATATGGTGGACTTAAGGAAATGTCCGCTATCATAACATAGGGTTCCTTCTCATAGGTCAAAGCATCCCTTTTATTTTCTGTAATGTGAATCGGATTTAGCATGGTAAATAAGGTATGAGCCATATTATACTCTCCCAGTATCGCAGTTGCGATTGCCAACCAAACTGCTGCATGAGTATATTGCCCACCGTTTTCACGAATACCGGGGTAATAATTCTTAATATATCCGGGATTCTTATCCGTCTTATTAAAGGGAGGCATCAGTAGCAGGGAGATGGAATCCTCCTCTCGTACCAGATAACGCCATGCTGATTGCATTGCTGTTTTGGCTCTTTCCTTCTTTGCTCCTCCCGAGATTACACTCCAGGATTGACTGATGGAATCGATTCTGCACTCGTCATTGTCCTTGGAACCAAGCTTGGTTCCATCATCATAAAAGGCTCGCAGATACCATCCCCCATCCCAAGTATACTCTTCGATATTTTTAATCAGCTCTTCTCGCTTCCTCTCAAGGTCCTCCTTAAACTCCTGATCTCCCTCATAATCACATAGCAGGATAAAATCACCCAGAAGGGTATATAAAAACCATGCAAGCCAAACACTTTCCCCCTCCCCATTCTTGCCTACCTCATTCATTCCATCGTTCCAATCTCCTCCTCCCATAAGTGGAAGACCATGCACACCGTACCCGGTATGAAGGATTGTCTTCTTGCAATGCTCATAAACACTGCCCACCAAATCAGAGGTCTCCGGCGTGAACATCACATCATGCTGATTCTCCTCCAGTACCGGTCCCTTAATATATGGGACCTCCTCCTTCAAAATGGTATAATCATCGGTATTACGAATATATACGGCCGTTGCATAGGGGAGCCAGAGCAAATCATCTGAGATTCTGGTACGAACACCAACTCCTGTAGGTGGATGCCACCAATGCTGAACATCGCCCTCCTCAAACTGTCTGCTGCATGCGATCAGGATCTGATTACGAAGCGACTGTGGAGCGGTGAATTGAAGTGCCAGTGTATCCTGCAGCTGGTCACGATAGCCATAGGCACCACCACATTGATAGAAGGCGGCTCTGGCATTAATTCTACAGGAAATTGTCTGATATAATAGCCAGCCGTTCACCAGATAATCGATGGCCTTATCCGAGGTCTTAACCTGAATGGTTCCATTTACCTCTGCCCAATATGCCCTGACCTTATCAAGCTCCTCCCTCACCTTCCGAATATCCTTATACTTATAGCGAAGTGATTGTATCTGTTCCCGACTATCACTCTGTCCCAATGCAAATATTACTGTCTTCTCTTCCTCCGGTGCAAGGGCTATGGATACCTGTATCGCACCACAGGGATCATAACACACACCGGTATGGTTGGATAAAATACTATCAACCCCTTGTGGATTGTATACAGAGCCCCTCTCTCCTAGAAACTCCTGTCTATCTCCGGTGTATCGCTTTATCATCTCACTGGAGAAAAGAAAGGCCTGACTGTTTTGAAACTGAAAGGCATAGATGTTTTTGGCTGTTAGGTACTCGGGTTCATTATTATAAGAGGTCAAAATATAGGGATTGGTATGCTCCCGCTGTGTACCTAGAACCCATTCTACATAATAGGTCAGCCTAAGATACTTTACCTTCTCCGAATGGTTCTTTAGCTTCAGCTCCCAAAGCTTTATGGGCTCCTCCATAGGAACAAACACCGTGAGCTCCTGTTCTACCTCCATCTCATCATGCAAGAATTTAGTATATCCTATCCCATGCCTAACCCGATAGGTTCCGTGGTCCGTTCTGCCAAGGGACATGGGTGTCATCATCTCGCCCGTAATCTCATCAAACAGGTAAATAACTTCACTCGGGCGGTCCATCACCGGATCATTACTCCAGCTTGTAAGCTTATTTTCCCTACTGTTCCCTGCAAAGGAGAATCCAGCGCCTGCTTCTGAAATCGTAAAGCCCAGCTGCTTATTAGCTACTACATTAATCCAAGGCACCGGAGGTTTGTTGTTACCCTCCAGTAGTATCTCATATTCCCTTCCTCCTTCTACAAATCCGCCGAATCCGTTGAAGAAGTCGTAAATCGTATTATCGGTTTTATCCGTCTTTAATACCTCAGTCCCAGAATCCATAATATATGCCTCCTTAAGCTGCTTATTCTTCAATTAATTCATTCAGATTATCCTTGAGGTTTCTAAAATAGATTCCCGTCTTGCCGGAGATCACTACTCTGGCAACCGTCATTAATAAATCAATTTCGGCAGGTATCATCTGATAGGAATGAAGCAGGAAAAGACTTGGTCTTTGATTATCTGAATTATAAAGTCTTAATGAGCTGGTCAGATCATTGACCAAATCATCCAGCTCCTGAATGTATCCGTGCTGGGCTTGACTCAGAATGATCAAATCCACCATAACTCGGTTCATCTTCAGATATTCATAAGCCTTTAGCACATCCCTAATGATTTCTGCCTCTTCGATGGAGTTAACATTTAATAATAGAATTGGATTATCACCGGACACACCAAAACGCCA
>JAEYXC010000189.1 GCA_023428655.1 Bacillota bacterium
GCGCACATAAAAAAAGCTCTTATCCCTGTAATTTTACAGGGACAAAAGCTTATACTTCTGCGGTACCACCCGGTTTGATGTAATATGAATACACCCTCTCCTTCTACATACTATCATATGCACCCTACTGATAACGGACAGGGTTCCCGTAAGCGCCTACTCTTCTAGATTTCGGGCTTCCCTCACAAGTCCATTCAGAATTATTCTTGTAACCGCATTCCCACCAATAGCGGCTCTCTGTATACAATCCATAAATCTTACTTCTCTTGCTCAACGGTTTATTTTGGTTTTCTATTAAGCGCATTATAGCAATGGACGAATATCCTTGTCAAGCAGAATTATTCAAAAATTTAAAGTGAATAATTATTAATTATAACTGATCCAATTCCTTTAGAAAAACCTCAACGATGTACGGATCGAACTGTGTTCCTGCATTACGACACAGCTCCTGACAGGCTTCCTCCTTAGTAAGGGCCTTTCGGTATGGCCTGTCCTCCATCATGGCATCATAAGCATCTGCGACTGCTATTATCCTTGATAATAAGGGGATCTCCTCCCCCTTTAAGCCCTGGGGATAACCGGTACCGTCCCACCTCTCATGATGATATAATATGTACTCTGCAATCGGTGCCAGCTCACTGGTAGACATAGCAATTCGATAACCAATCTCCGGATGCTTTTTCATCTCAACCCATTCTTCTTCCGAGAGTTTTCCGGGTTTATTCAAAATCAAATCGCTGATACCGATCTTACCGATATCGTGAAGCGTCGATAATAGCTCTAGCTCATTCATCTGCTTATCCTTCAGCTTTAGACTCTGTCCAATCAAGAAGGAATAACGGATTAGTCTCCTTGCATGCTCCTCCGTCTCTTTATTTTTCTCAAAAAGTGTGGTCTTCATAGAGGAAATAATGGAGCTATGTAGACTTTTACTCTGAAGCATTTTATGCCGATACATGTTATCCTCTGCATCCTTTATCGCCTGAGCGAGGGGCTCCGTGATACTTTTTTTCATAGCATAACCCAAAGAAATACTAAGACGGTAGACATCACCTAGGGTGGTTTTCTTTAACGCATCACAGTCCTCCTCAATCTTTTTCACGATCTCTTGGGCATAATCAATGGTTGAATTCGGTAAAATGATACTGAATTCATCCCCTCCGGTTCGGGCCAGAATATCCGTATCCCTACAGTTGGCTTGAAGTATTTTAGCAATACTTACAATGAGATTATCCCCCTCCAGGTGTCCAAAGGAATCATTAATCAGCTTCAGTCCATTAATATCCCCCATAATAACGGATACGGGATAGATCCTCTCCTCATCAATTTTCTGTTTTTCCTCTTCAAAAAATCTGCGATTATATAATCCAGTTAAGGTATCATGGTGACTTAGATAACTAATCTTATTCTCCCTTTTCTTTCGATCGGAGATATCAATTATTATGCCTTCTACAAACGTAACATTACCCTCTTCATCATATATGCCCTGACCATTCTCATATACCCACTTGAACTCTCCCGTGGCTGTGACCATTGAATATTCAATGGCGAAGGGTAACCTTTCCTTTATCATCTGCGTACACTGTTCCCTTACCAACCTTCGGTATTCAGCCGAGATTAAATTGTGGAAGGAAATTCGACGATTCAACTCCAAATCCGATGGAGTATATCCGGTTAAGGCACTTGCTCCGTCCGAAACATATTCCATGGTCCAGTATTCATCATAACGACATCGGTATGCCATGCCGGGTAAATTCCTTAATAGTAATGCATTATTTCGCTCACTGTTAATCAGTCGTTCATTGGCCTTCGACAGCTTTTCCTTCTCCAACCGCAGCTCCTTATTATTCCTCAGAATTAGATTGGCTGCACCATATAGCAAGAGAAGGCATATTGCCGCGATACAGGCTGTCAGGGTATTCCTACGAGCCTGATGGTACCAAATCCCGGAGGTATAATCCATGCCAAAGACTGCCATGGTTCTTCCGCTTCTTGGATCCTCGATCGGTATCAGTACACTGATAATATCCTCCCAAGGCTCCCCTTTGTCAGAGATGAAAACTCTTCCATTGTCATCGACGGCTTGATAAAAGGCCTTCGTTGCTTCCTTATACTCCCTGCCCGGAGGGGAGTAATTCGCGGAATACTCCTGCTCTGAATCGGCCATGATATAGATCCTTTCCTCTTTTACTATATAAATGTAGGCATAGCTTATCTCATTATGTATCGCTGCTAACCTGGTTAAATTCGCTTTTAGATCACGGTATTCCCTCTTATTCAAATCCCTTAAAGAGACCTCCAAGCTTGCAATTTCTTCATAATGAAAGCCGGTTTTAACGATTCGGGCAAGCTTTATCGCCTGTTCCCTAGTATTACTTATTCCGGTTAACCAGGAATGTACGATATAGCATATCCCCGCGAATATCAGAACAGACCATCGAAGTACAATGACTGCCTTTTCCTTATTTATTTTCATCAAGCGTCTCCCATTTATATACAAATGCTGTCACCTGTATCCATTTGTTTATTTATAACTATATTATACTATTTTCGACAATATTTACAATATATTTTCAATTATCCCTTAAAATTATTGTTTATTCATTACAGTGCATATTAATACATTTTGTTAAAAAAATACGTAATTCTTGTTGACATTATAAGCTAAATACGGTATATTTAACTCACTTAGAGGTGATAACTATGACCAAAGGTCAGTTAGAAGCAAAGGTTTCTGAAGCTGTCAGTAAGTTTGAGCAGGAATATATGGGCAGAGGGCCAAAATTAATCAGAACTTACATAATTAATGATATGATCATCATACGTTTGTCCGGTATTTTAAGTCCTTCTGAACAGAAGCTTACCGATAATCTGCAGGGAGTAGAATTGTTTAAGAAAGTTCGTTCCACCCTATTTGAAGGAGGGCGAGGATATCTGGAAACATTGATTACAGAGATAATTGATGTAGCCATCGTCAGCACCCATTCCGATATTAGTACAAAGACCGGTGAGAAAATTATTGTAATAACTACAGATAAAAACATTGAAGAATTAATAAGTAAAATTTAACGGATGACGAACAAATTAACTTATGTAAAGTAATATGCCAAGTAGCGTAGCTTTCCTATTATGTTAAGTTGCAAGTAAGCCGATATCTTGGGTAGTTTCTAAGATATCGGCTTTTTCTAAAAGGAAATAAATGTATAACCATATTAATCTTATAGAGGTCTGTTATGGTTAACCCTCTGTAAAAGAAGGAGAACAAAAAATGAACAAAAAAGTAGCAATTCTTATGGGCAGTGACAGCGATTTGCCGGTAGTGAAGGGTGCTATTAACTCCCTGAAGGGCTTTGGTATTGAAGTAGAAGTACATGTTATGAGTGCCCATCGTACACCAACCATCGCCTGTGATTTTGCAAGTGCTGCTAAGGCAAATGGCTTCGGCGTTATAATCTGTGCTGCCGGAAAAGCCGCTCATCTTGCAGGAATTATTGCAGCTCATACCACACTTCCCGTAATCGGTCTTCCCATTAAATCCTCTACCATGGATGGCCTTGATTCTCTTCTCTCCACTGTGCAGATGCCAAAAGGGATACCGGTTGCTACCGTTGCAATCGATGGTGCGGACAATGCCGGAATTTTAGCAGCTCAGATGCTGGCAATTGACAATGATGAGCTCAGTGCTAAGCTGGACAAATATAAAGCGGATATGGTTACTGAAGTAATCGCAAAGGATGAGAAGCTTCAGAAAGAAATCTGGTGGAAAATATAACCTGCGATCTTCTTAATACTAACCAACAGAATAAATCAATATCATTAGGTATATTCTAATTTGAAGCAGTGTGTTAAGCAAAGAAGTATAACAAGGAAGTTATTTCTGCTTTGCATATGATATATGAAATAAATATAAGAAATGGAGTAATGTATGATGGAATACTTACAAAAATTTGTTTTAACGGACGAGGTTAGGAGCATTATAACCGGAAGCAGTAATGTTATATTTCCTAAATCCAGAACCGAATTGATTGCGCTTTCCTTTGGTAATAAATCCGTGGACAGCTATGAGGTTGTGTACGATGTACCCGGTAAAGGACCGATCACTGAAGCGAATGTTACTCGTTGTAAAAATGGTGTAGCTGTGAATTATCTTGAGGATTATATGCGTCGCCGTGATCCGGACAGCCTTATCATTGGCGATAACTTAGATACTGATAAGCCTAGATATAAGGATGTATATCACAAGGATTTCGAGCCTCTACGCAATGAGACCTTTGATTGGCTAAAGAAGCAGGAACTGATTGTACTTCCCTTTAAAGCCGGCGGCCATGAATATGGCTATGATGCAATCCTTATCGCTCCTGCTAACGCTGCGTTCTTTGCTTGCGCACTTGCAGATTTACAAGGCTTCGTAGGAATTGACGAGGTTGAAGATAACTTCAAACCGAAGGCAATCGTGTATCTTGCACCTCCGTTTCGTCATACGAATTTTGATGGCAAACAGGTCGTTGTACACAATCGTAAGGAAGACGTTCATGAGGTATTTTCCTATAATCTATATCCCGGTCCCAGTGCTAAGAAGGGAATCTACGGTGTATTGCTGAATATCGGT
>JAEYXC010000213.1 GCA_023428655.1 Bacillota bacterium
ACCGAACGTCCGGTAATATCCGCGTATTTAATGAAGCCGATATAGAATGTCTGAAAATGATCGAATGCTTAAAAACAACGGGAATGCAGCTAAAGGATATTAAGCTGTTTTTCCAGTGGTGCGAAGAAGGGGATTCCACCATTGAGAAGAGATATCAGCTTTTCCTGAAACAAAAAGAAAAGACAGAGCAGCAAATCGCTCTCCTTCAGAAGGCTCTTAATCGGGTAAATTATAAATGTGAATATTATAGACTAGCAAAGGAAAGAGGTACCACCAATGATCCGGGGTTGAAGGAAGAGCTTGCAATGAGTTTTCTCTCCCAAAATAGTATAAGGGTGTAACCCCACCAAACCTCAAATCACAAAAACGAGCTGCATACTAACGATTTATGTTAGTAATGCAGCTCGCATCATTAAACTCTATTAAGAAATCAGGTCAATTGCTTTTTTCCACCCTTGGTATTTTTCAGACCGCTCCTCGTGCTTCATGGCAGGCAGAAAGCTTATGTTATTCTTACTAATATTAAGCTGTTCCTGTCCATATATACCAAGTGTCATTCCTGCCATTAAGACTGCACCGATCACTGACAATTCCTCCATTGCAGGTACCAGCACCGGTATTTCAAGGATATCGCTTTGAAATTGCATTAAGTAACGATTTTTCGTCGGTCCGCCATCCACTCGTAGCTCCTTTACCGCAATCTTTGCTTCCTCTGACATCAGCTGCACAATATCGGTAATCTGGTATGCTATGGATTCCAGTCCTGCTTTAACAATTTCTGCCTGACCCGTAATTCTTGTCATTCCACTGATCACTGCCCTCGCATCACTTTTCCAGTATGGTGCCCCAAGACCGGAAAAGGCGGGAACCAGGTAGGTTCTGTCCGCTGCATTTGCCTGAAAGGCTAATGCTTCCGTTTCCGAAGCATCCTTTATCAGCTTCAAATCGTTTTTTAGCCAGCTGATCACTGCCCCTGAATAATTGATGTTTCCCTCGAGAACGTACTCCACTTGATGATTGATACTCCAAGCCAAGGAGGTTACGATTCCTTTCTCGCTGAAAACCGGCTTCGAACCGATATTCATCATAATAGAGGAGCCGGTACCATAGGTCGCCTTAATCATCCCTTCCTGAATGCAACGCTGCCCAAACAAAGCTCCATGGGAATCACCGATCATACAATGAATCGGCAGCTTCTTCCCAAGGTAACCATCAAAATCCGTCTCCCCAAAATATGCATTCGAATCACATACCTCGGGCAGACAAGCCGGATTTATTCCAAACAATTCACATAGCTCAGTATCCCATTGTAATGTTTTGATATTAAATAGCTGTGTTCTGGAAGCATTGGAATAATCGGTCTTATAGCTGTTACCGGCAGTCAGCTTATACAGCAGCCAGGTATCGATTGTACCGTAGCACAAAGAGCCTTTCTTTGATTTCTCCATAGCCCCCGGAACGTTTTCCAATATCCAGGCTATCTTTGCAGCGGAAAAGTAGGGGGAAAGGTGGAGTCCGGTACGACTTTGTATCAAAGCACTATGTTGCTCAATTCGCTTACAGATCGCTGCTCCTCTGGCACATTGCCAGACTATCGCAGGATAGACAGGGATACCCGTATCTCTATCCCATACCACTGCGGTCTCTCTCTGATTGGTAATACCGATACCAATGAGTTGTTCGACCTTAATATCAACTTCGCCTAACAATAGCTTGACAGCAGATTTGACATTATGATAAATCTGCTCCGGATCATGCTCCACCCAACCGATTTCATTGATGATCTGATCATGAGGAAGATAGCTTTTCGTAACAATTCTGCCCTCTTGATCAAAAAGTAGAGCCTTCGTTCCCTGTGTACTTTGATCAATTCCTAATATGTATTTATTCTCCATGTGTCAGCATCTCCAGAGCAGTTTTTACAATCCCATCTTTATTTAAACCATAATAATCAAAAACCTCCTGTGATTTACCCGCAATCGCTGGTTCATCCGGCAACGCAAGATTTATGACCTTACGTGGACATTCCCTTGCGACGAGCTGACTAATCGTTGCACCCAGACCACCAAGATACGAATGCTCTTCGACGGTAATGATTGCTTTGCTCCTGGCAGCAGCCTCCAGTACCGCTGCTTTGTCCAACGGCTTAACGCAATACATATCAAGTACCGTTGCATGCACCCCCTTCTGCTCCAGCTCCTGTGCTGCCAGATAAGCTGGTCTAACCAGCTCACCGCAGGCGATAATTGTAATATCATCTCCCGAGCATAGCTTTGTAGCCTTATCCAGCACAAACGGAGTATTATCCTCCTCATAAATATCCTCAACGGGATTTCGGCCAACTCTTACATAAGCCGGTTTCTCATCCTCCAAAAGTGCTTCAATCAACCGCTTAGTCTGATGTCTGTCACTGGGTATATAGACTCTCATATTGGGGATGGAGCCGATTGTTGCGATATCCTGATTCGAATGATGGGTCATACCCAAAGATCCGTAGCTGATTCCTCCACTGATTCCGATTAAGGTTACATTCGTATTGGAATAGGCTACATCAACCTTAACCTGTTCCATGCTTCGTGTGGAGAGAAAGCATGCCGGTGAAGCAGCAAATGCTTTTTTTCCTGTCTTTGCAAGGCCTGCTGCGATACCGACGAGATTCTGCTCAGCAATCCCCACCTCTAAGAATTGATCCGGGTGAGCCTTTGCATAATCCGTAAGAGATGCGGAGCCTCTGGAGTCACTGCATAAAACAACGATATCCTTATCTATGTACGCTTTCTCTACTAATACATTACAGATTGCTTGTCGATTCGGTATGTTATTCATTCGCTTCCACTCTCCTTCTATTAAGCTCTGCCTTCGCTGATAGATACTCCTGCTCGGTAGGAATCTTGTGATGCCATGCCGCATTATTCTCCATAAAGGACACTCCATAACCCTTTATGGTATTTGCAAGGATCAAGGTTGGCATGCCCTTTACCTTCCTCGCCTGATGAAAGGCTTCGTCTAGAGCATGGATATTGTTCCCTTCTGCATGGATTACATTCCAGCCAAAGCTTTTCCAGCGTTCCTCCTGACTGTCTTGAGCCATAACCTCCTCGGTTCCACCGGATATCTGTAGACGATTACGGTCTATTACAGCACATAGATTATCCAGCCTATAATGACCGGCTGCCATAGCTCCCTCCCATACAGAACCCTCAGCAAGCTCGCCATCTCCCATTACAGTATAGACACGACTGCTACGCTTGCTCATTTTTGAGCCTAAGGCCATACCTACGCAGACGCTCAGTCCATGCCCCAAGGAGCCTGAGTTCATCTCAATGCCCTTCACTTTGTTATTGGGGTGACCGATCAGCTTAGTACCAAACTGGGAATAGCTTGAAATGTCCTCCATAGTGATGAAGCCTCTGTCGTATAGTACACTATACAAGGCCTCAACCGAATGCCCTTTACTTAGAACAAATAAATCTCTGTTCGGATCAGAGGTATTGTCCGGCGATATATTCATTTGGCTATAATACAGAGTCACCAAAATATCTAGGACGGAGTAGTCACCGCCGATATGTCCCGTTTTCGCTTGGTATATCATATCTAAAATTATTTGACGTAGTTCAAATGACTTTGCTATCAAATTCATATTCTTATCCACACCTTTCATCAAAGCTCGCAGCTTTCAATCATTCACACTATTCGCCTCTGATGTAGGCCTTCACCTGCTCCTCCACATCATCATACAGGTCCGGTTTAACACCTATGTACTTGCAGGCTTCATAAAGCACCGGAACCACATCCTTATGAATACCGACGCAATGATGAATATAAGGACCACAAACAAGCTTATCCTCCAGACGCTTCAGATTCTTTACCTTTACCCATACATAGGTGCCTTTGGTGTAAGGTCCTTCGATTCCTTCTGCGTTCCCTAATAACAAGGAGTATTCTCCGTTATCACCATCGAAGCGGCAAAGCGTCATATCGCCATGCTTAGCTTCTGCTTCCACAGCACCCGGATGATCAAATGCTAATGGATAACCGATGGTTGGCTTCTCCTTCGCAACAGAGATCGGCCAAGGACCGCAGTGCTGAAGCAGCTCACCATTCTCATCGTCCGGATGACGAACGGTCCAGTCAGCAAAAAAGCTTCTAGTATCATCAAGAACAGCAGCCTCAACCATAAGGGAAGTGATGGCACCATGAATATCAGTTTCACATACAACCGGAATCCCTTCCTCATTCAATAAGGAGTTCGCTGCACAGGGCATAATGGACAGCTCACCCTGAAGAGCGTTCCAGCACTGGATAGCAATTGCTTTGCATCCATAATCCGTTGCCAACTTTTTCATCGCAACCTTAAGAGCGGCTACATTCTCAAGTTCATTATCTTTAATTTTGATATTCATATTTTCTCTACAATAATCCATTACCGCCCTTACTTGCGTTCCCTCTTCCTTTGCCTTCCTCACTGCATCCGTCAATTCCGGCATAGGAATCGGGGACAATTGAATATTAAACTGCTCTAAAAGCTCACCTTCGTTACACATGGTAGACCAGAAATCAAAGGGTCTTGGTCCAATCTGCAAAATGCGAATATTACGGAAGGTCTTTACTACATTACATACTGCAAGGAAGTTGAAAATTCCACGTTCAAATTCCGGATCCTCCAATCTGCAGTTAGTCAAATAGGTGAAGGGCACCTGGAACCTTCGTAGAACCTTCCCCGTCGCGAAGAGCCCACATTGACTATCACGGAGACGAATACCGTTTTCATCGGGTCTTTCATCTCTCGGTCCCCATAATAAAACCGGCACATTCAATTCTCTAGCCAGTCTGGCAACCACATATTCCGTTCCGAAGTTACAATGAGGGAAGAAGAGTCCGTCGATCTTTTCTTTTCTGAATTTATCTGCGATCTTCTCTCGGTCCCCTTCATCATAAAAAAGACCTTCTTCGTTAATATCCGTAATATCAACAATCTCAACACCAAGTCTAAGTAATTTTTCTCTTGTTAAATTAGCGTATTTTACCGCATCCGGGGCACTGAAAATACTTCTTCTGGTTGGCGCAAATCCAATTTTAATCTGCTTCATAATGAATTCTCCTTAAATTATTTATAAATTGAAGTATAAATATTTTATATTATTTATTATAAACATTTTATATAATAATTCAAGTCGTTTTTATATATATTTTAATTCTCAGACCACATTGCTTCCTGTTATATGTCAAATCGTATCAATAAAGAAAAAGCCTGACCGGGACTCGCTTCCCGTTCAGGCTTTATTTCCTCTCAATATATATCATAATTCTATACTTCGGATTGTAAATCTACGAATAAACTATTTAGATAGAATTTTAACACTGTCCCGTTCGATAAATTCTGTACATACCTGTATTTTTGATCGGACATCATCCTCACGTTTTACCATATCGATCAGTTTTCTCACGGCAAGTCGGCCCATCTCCTGTTTTGGAACACGTAGGCTTGTCAGTCTGGGTGATGAGATCTCACAAAAGGGCAGATCGTCGAACCCAATAATTGAGACATCCTCCGGTATACGATAACCCTTCTCCTGCATTGCCTTCATCGCACCCAAGGCTATCATATCATTATCCGCAAAGAATGCTGTTGGAAGTACCGGCTTGTTCTCGAGATATGCAAGCATATCCTTATATGCGTCGTTCATTGTGGTACTGAGCTCAATGATATATTCCGGCTTTACCGGTTGTCCATTTTCGCGAAGTGCGGAATAATAACCGGATTGTCTCTGTTCAAAGCCAAGAATCCGGAATTTACCCTTCAGATATCCAATGGATTGATGGCCGCCTGCAGCAAGATAATTAACTGCCTTTCTTGCTGAATCTGCATTATTAATCATAACCCCGTTTAAATCCATATCAAAGCTCCAGTAATCCAATAATAAAAGAGGACATTCCGAATTCTTATACAGCTTCAAATCATCGGGGGACAGTTCAGTACCCAGAAGTATAATCGCAGCACCGGGCTCATTGAGCATCTGCTTTACTTTCTCATGATAATCCGGGAGTCTGGAATCCAGATTGCCGATTACCAGCTCATAGCCAAATTCCCTGCACTCCTGTTCAATCCCGCTGATTAAAAAACCAAAAAACGGAGTATCATCAATGATCAAACCATTCTTTTTATATATCACGAGCTTAATTTTCGAGATCACATTATTATCGATGTATCCGATTTCTCTTGCGACACGAAAAATCTCATCGGAGGTCTTTTGATTCACACCCTTTTTATTATTCAACGCATTTGATACCGTAGCCGGAGAATATCCGGTAATATCACTGATTTGTTTGATTCCTGCCTTCAATATGCCACATCCCATCTAAATTAGTTAACTATATTATAAATTATTTATATAAATTTTCAACTAATTATTTTATAGAATTAAAAGCAGGTATCCATCAATCTCTTTAAAATGCTAGTATCTCATTCGAATTATCGGATGAAGCACCAGAAAATAGATCCCTATGGACAAAGCGATGCAAAATGCGCATATTAGGAAAACAGCAGTAAATCCAAAAAGCTGTGATATAATCCCCCATACAAAAGAACCTAGACCAAACCCGATATCCAAGGTCGCATAATAGGTAGCATTAGCTGCTCCTCTTCGCTCCGGTGGACATAACTTTATCACAACCGCATTCATAATCGGCTGCACCGTGCCATATCCCACCCCATAAAACAAGGCGGCAAGAAGGACCATCGGTAAGGAATAGGCATAGGCAAGTATAACAAATAACAGAAGGGTAATCACTATGCCCGGCAGAAAGGCCGAAGCAAAACCATAACGGTCTGCTATTCTACCGGTAAGCAATCTGGATATAATCATTGCCGCAGCATAGAAGGTAAAGAATAGTCCGATTCCCTCTATCCTTCGCTCCTCGCCAAAGAGGGGCATAAAGGAGAAGACAGCAGAGATTGCAAAAACGATAAAGAACATAACAACACATGGCTTTAACGCTGTTTTCTCAATAAAACTATTTTTCTTCTGCTGCCCCAGCCTTTCGACGGAGGCGGTATAGATCACCTGCACTTCCTCCGATGGTTTCCTTCTATTATCCTCTTTTTCGTACCGAATAAAATAAGCAAAGCAAATACCGAATAATGCGATTGCGCTTGATACAATATAAGTCGTATTGTAGTCATATCGTTCAATGAGATAAAGACCTATGGAGGGTCCGACTGCCATCGAAATCGTAGAAGCAATTCCAAAATACCCCACACCTTCCGATACCCTCTCCATCGGAAGTACATCGGATAAAATAGTACCGAGTGCTGTAGAATAAGCGCTCAAACCAACTCCCTGTATCAATCTCAAAAGCAGCAGTATGTACAAATGATGAGAGGCCAGCAGCATTCCTGTCGATATGGAAAACATCAATAATCCAAGAATCAGCACTCTCCTTCGACCAACACTGTCAAGCATCTTCCCAAAAATCGGTCTGCAGAGGAAGGCTGAAATGGTAAGGACGGTGGTAAGCAATCCTGCTATAAAATTATTTCCGCCGATTGTCATGGTATATAAAGGCAGAACGGTAATAAGAATAATGCTTGACATATTAATAATTAGGTTTACGATCAAAGTACAAATATAGCTTAGATTCCAAAGGTTTTCCTTTAATCCGGAAGCTCCTTTCGAAACCATTCTTCCCTCTTTTGAATTCATTCTCTACCTCATATTTTGTTTCGTTATTGATACAGTAAATCGCTCTTAATCAGAGTTCGATAGCTGTCTCCCCTTATCCGTCTATTTGATTGAGCACACTCCGTGGTATATAACTATTTTCTTCTCTGTTTTGCCAACCATTGAAACAGAGTGACAGGTTTACCGTCGATACACACCGGACTATTATCATAGTCCAGTATACATTCATCATTCAAGGCCGGTATCCAGCTGAAGTGCCCATTATATTCATAAGGCTTTCCATCCTTCTCGAAGTACCTTTCCGTCCGATCAATAACCTTAGGAAAGCAGGCAAAATGTACATTATCAGCACCTGCCATCCGTAGTCTATGAAAAGTAGCGGCTGTATGCTTATTAATGTCTACAATCGGATCATTGGTTGCATGCGTAAACCAGATTGGGATATGCTTTATCCGAGCGATATCACTATCGAGGATATGTTCATCCAATAATGCTTCACAAATCGGATATGCTGCTGCAAAGGTCTCTGGATAATTGAGGATCATCTTCATCGTCATAAATCCGCCGTTAGAGCAGCCTCCGATATATACCCTGTCTTTGTCTATATCCTCATGAGCATCTATGTAGTCATTAATCAGGTTCATCAAGCTTTCTACGTACATTGAGCTGCCATCGGTATTATATCTGCCTGTGCCATCATCCATCCACATGGTCGGTGCTTGAGGTGCCAAAACATAGCTTCCGCCAAAGTATTGCTGGATCTTATCCGAGACAAGATGAACAACCTTGTTGCCGATTACTGCAATCATGGTATCTGTCCCTCCCTCACCAGCTCCGTGAAGCCATATGATTAGCGGTCTTTTGGTGCTGTTCTTTTCCGGTTGATAGGCAGCATAACCTAATCGTATTCCCTGATGAATAAATTCTCCGGTGGTGAAGCTGTCCGCCAATTGTGTTGTAGCATTAGCCAACTCAGAGAATATCATATTTTCCAGTTTTTGCTCCCCATTCCAAATTGGTTTAATCTGAGTTATGGTATATTCACTATCTACCTGAACATTAAAGGTTCCGTTATATGCGATGGTAGCTCCCAATGAGATTCGAGGATCCACCTCTAATTCAAGGGTAATGAAGGTGCCATCTTTGCTCGGGGTTCCCTTGTCATCTGATCGGTAGGCGTCAGCAACTCTCCTCTCTCCCTGGGAAGGAACTAATTCCTTCGACCCCCAGGCCTTGGGTAAATGAAGAAGCTTACCGGTTCTTTTATCCTTTCTTGTTACGTTTACTAAAAAGGTATCCTTGTCAAGATCACATTCCGCAAGTACTATTTCCGGCTCTAGTATAAGCTTAGTGATAAAAGGTCCCAAATCAGTAACCTCTGCAATTGTACTGTATTTCATAATACTCCTCCTTTTCTTATTCTCTGAATTAATTGTATTAAAGCAAATTATATCATGTTACATTTTCTTGTGAAATATCATAGAACCAAGACCTCTGAATATTGATATTTTTTAACAGAATCCTTATAGTGCTTCTCCGAGTCAAGCATGAAACCTGTTCACAAAAAAAACGACAGGTACTCCTCCAGAAATGAACTATGTGAGGGATGTACCTGTCGCTTCCTTTCATGACAAAATTATTAAAGCAACCTCTCTAATAATGAGGAATTCCTTTATCCTTTCACTCCGCCAAGGGTAATTCCCTTCACAAAATTCTTCTGAATAAAGGGATAGATTACAACAATCGGCAATACACCGAGGGTGGCTAAAGCCATTCGAACCGTTGCAGTCGGTATCTGAGCCAAGCCTTCATTGGCATTGGACAGGCTGGAGGCGTTCTGACTTAGTGCCTGAATATTCTGCATTAATCGGTTTAATAGGTTCTGTATACTATATAAATCCGTATTTTTAACCAAATAAATATATCCATTGTTCCAATCATTCCAGTAAGCAATCCCGACGAACATTCCAATGGTAGCGAGTATTGGCTTTGCCATTGGGAGCGCTACGGAGAACATGGTTCTGAATTCTCCTGCTCCGTCTATATAAGCCGCTTCCAATATTTCTTCCGGAACACTGGTAACAAAATAGCTTTTCATTAAAAGCACATTAAATGCGTTCATCAGAAGTCCCGGTACCAATAACCCTGCAAAGGTATCCTTTACATGAAAAACATTCGTGTAATTTATGTAAGTCGAAACAAGTCCTCCGTTAAACAGCATGGTGAAAAACACCAGAAAGGTCAATACTCCTCGAAAGGGAAGCTCCTTCTTCGACAGACCATAGGCCAACAGCGTGGTAATAATCAGGCTGATGGTAACACCGGTTGCCGTCAATAGGAAGGACATTCCGTAGGCACGCAGAACGACAGCACTGTTTGACCGGAATATCCATTCGTAAGCAAACAGGCTCCACTTCTCAGGGAAAAAGGAATAGCCATTTTGTATCAGGGCAGAATTATCCGTAACTGATGAGATAATCATCAAGAGGATCGGAATAATTGCTAACAAGGATAGAATTGTCATGAACAAATGACCAAAGATATCATAAATTTTAGCTTCTCTTGTTTTCATACTAAATTCCTCCTAAATTAAGGCACTGTCTTTATCAAGCTTACGTACCATAAGGTTTGCACCCAAGACCAGAATAAATCCAACTACTGATTGATAGAGACCTGCTGCTGCTGACATAGAGATATTTCCTAGTTGCAATAGTCCGCGATATACATAGGTATCAATTGTATTTGTTACGGAGTATAAGGCTCCCTGGTTCATCGGTACCTGATAGAACAATCCAAAATCGGAGTAGAAAATCCGGCCCACCGCCATTAACGTTAGCATAATTATAGTAGGCTTTAATAACGGAAGGGTAATATATTTAAACTGCTTCCATCTGGTTGCACCATCTACAAGAGCTGATTCATAGTAAGCCCGATCAAAGCCGAGTATGGTAGCCAGATAAACAATGCAATTATATCCGATACTTTTCCAAGCGCTGACAAATATTATGATAAAAGGCCAGTATTTCGGTTCACTGTACCACTTTATCGACTCTTTTCCAAATAGAGGTAATATGGTATTGTTGACAAACCCATTCTCCACACTAAAGAAGGAAAATACCAGGTAGCCTATAATAACGGTAGAAATCAGATTTGGAAGAAGAATTACGCTCTGGTATACCTTTTTTCTTTTTCCGTTCAATTCGCTCAGTATAACGGCTACTAAAATTGCCATAACCGTATTCACAATAATGAAGGCAATATTATATAAAATAGTATTTCGAGTTATAATCCATGCGTCACTCGTCTTAAATAAATATTCAAAATTCTTTAAACCGATAAACTTACTTCCATAGATACCCAGTCTGGCATTATATTGCTTAAACGCGATAACCAACCCCGGAAGAGGCATATAATTATTGATAAACAGGTATATGAGTCCGGGAAGCATCATGATATAAATCGGGATAAAGCGTTTCATTTTGGACCTCTTTTTTGAGGAACTCATGTTCCTAGAAGAGCTTTTGTTTTTCATCGCGTCAGTCAATTTATCATCTCCTTAGGTTATTGCCTTATAATTGACAATGGCCGTTTTAGGCCATTGTCAATTACAAAAGCAGACAGAACATTATTGATCCTTAGATCATTTCTTAATTATTTGCTGGCAGCCCAAGCATCAAGCTGAGCCTGCTTTTCAGCAATAATTTTATCAAGTCCTGCTTTTTGCATCTTAGCATTCATTTCATCAACACCGGTAGCAGGATCTACGAAACCATATTCAATACTCTTCTGATACTCATCATAAACATTCTGAACACTGGTCAGCTCTGTTGCAATATTAGTAGTATCAAAGGAGAAGCCTAAAGCTGCTGACTTATTTGCATTATCATTAAAGTTCTTAATATTCGTCCATAAATTAGGGTCGTTTCCATCCCATACCTTGGTTATATACTGATTTGGTAATTCCCAGCCTATGGAATGATTCCATCCGGAATTCGTTGCGTCCACACCGTCTGCAAAGGTTGCAAGTCCGCTATCCAGTACCTTATAATGTTGTCCTTCGATACCCCAAGCCAAAATATCAGCAAGATCAGCATCCGTATAGAAAGCATTCAGCAAACGCATGGAAGCTTCCGCGTTTACGGTATTAATAGAGATTGCCCAAGGGAATGATGCTACTGCTGCGGAGCTGACATAATCCTCCATGGTCTGGAATATTGTCATCGGACGACCGCACATATTGGTTTCCTGTTGCTTAATTCCGGGCTTTCCACCTGTGGTATATCCCATTAAGGTTCCTGCCTTAACGAGTTCTGTAACCGCTGTTGTATCGGTTGCAGCATCGGCACTGATATACCCCTTCTGATTGTAATCAAATAAACGAGCTGTGTACTCCTTGTAATAATCACTGGTGAACAGATTCTCCACCTTCAGCTCTTTTCCGTAATTCAACAATACACCGAAGGAATTCCCTCCTAATAAATCTACATTTGAAAATTGGCTCATGGAAAGAGTGGTCGGTCTGTAAACCTCAATTTCAGGATACTTTTCATGAAGCTTAGCATATATACTATCTAATTCCTCTTGAGTAATCTTAACTATTTCTTGGCTATTATCAACGGTATAGCCTATGCCCTCTAAGTACTCTGTTGCTATAGCTGCACAGCCACGGCCCTGAGCCATATCACGGTTGTTCGGTAGACCAAACAAAACACCATTGATTCGACATGCGTCAACGTATTCCTCGCCAACCGCTTCAACAATTCCGGAGCCAAAGTTCTTCAGAAGATCATTCTCATCCAGATCCATGAGATAACCCTGTTGTGCCATAGCATTGTAGTTGCACATAATCGTGCTGAATACATCCACCTGCTCTCCACCGGATAATGCCAATGTCATATTCTGTTTGTAGGAGCTGGCATCAGAAATCTGTAATTCAACTTCAATCCCATAGCGTTCTTTAGTGATTGCGTTAATTGCATCCTGAACCAGCAGCGTATCGGTCGGAGCACCTGTCCATGTCATAAAGCTCATTACAAGCTTTGTAATTTCTCCTGTGTTTGCCTGGCTGTCAGACGACTGATCAGCATCACCCTGTTTCTCGTCGGAGGTCTGAGTATTCACAGAGGTTTTTGTATTATCCTCTGCTTTACCGCAAGCCGCCAAACTTAAAACCAACATTACAGATAACAATAAAGCTAGTACTTTTTTCATAAATTACCCTCTCTCTTTCTGTTTTTTTATTCCTTTGTCAAATTCAGTTCCCCTTTGACACCCCTATTATAGCTTAGCCTTTATGTGATACAAAAGAATTATACTGTTGTGTATTTGCACAATTATGCTGTTATTTATCACCTTTCTTTTGACAAGCCTACAAAGCCTTGCATCACTTTTTTCGATATGATATCATGAACACAGAGCATATTCATGATAGTCAGCTCCACCCGGAAGTAACAAGAAAGCTTGTACTTCCTTATTACGCTTTTATGATATCATCATGTTTCGAGCTTATCCACATAAAAGTATGAATAGGAGGGTTATTGTTTGCAAAGTATTAGGACCCGTTCCCTGCGCTTTCGACTGGCCGCATTTATAATATTAGTTTTTATTTTGCTTATCTCACTGATTGCAATTAATAATGTTATCGCGTTTCGGGAGCTTCAAAGTAAAATATACGATTCCATGAAGGAAAATCTCACTATTTATCAGAATAGATTAAGTAACAGCTTTGATACAACCGAAAATTATCTAAGAAATTTTGCATATGATGATGGTTACATCCGAATTATTGAAAACAATGATCTTTCTTCAGAGCAGTTCTTCTCTTCCATCTTTCATATACAAAAAAGCTTCCGATCCGCCTTATCCATTTATGATATGGATGGATTTTTTCTATACTCCCCAAACGGCAATACCTATATTGATGCCACCAATTCCAATTCAAACTACAACACCTACAAGAATATTAAGACTGAAGTTACTTCCCGTATACAGCTTGATACTATGTATACGGAGGATAGCAAAGGGAAATGGTTCGCATTAAACGTAAATGATTGTTATTATTTATTCCGAGTCATAAAGATACATAGCTGCCACATCGGTGCCTGGATCAGCATTGATAATGCTTTGGAGCCTTTGGTTGGTAAGGAGTTGACACAGAGCGTATTTTTTGCGGATGATACAGGAATTGTTAACAGCGATAACCCTCCGGTGGAAGCCATCCCGCTTCATGGACTATCCGAGCAAAACAAATATCAATATATCCAGATTAATCATGAGAAAAACTTAATTGTGGCCCGAAAAATGGATTTTGGTAATCTATATATTGTCTCTTTGATACCCAGAAATCAGTTTCTAATGGATGTCAGAAAACTTATGCCCTTTATCACCTTTATATTTGCTATTGTAGTCTGCCTGATGTCCTTGGTTGCCTATATAATTAATCAATGGGTCATCCACCCTCTTAATCACTTGAATACGGCTATATACTCCCTAAAAAGTGGTAATCTGGATGCAAAAGTCGTAGTCGATGATGTTTGCATTGAGTTTGAAGAGGTAAATAATGCCTTCAATGAAATGACCAGTGAGATTAAGACGTTAAAAATCGATGTATATGAAGAGAAGCTGTCCAGGCAGCAAATCCACACTCAATACCTAAAGCTACAAATTACTCCACATTTTTTGATTAACTGCTTAAATATGGCATATCAATTGGCCGAAATTAATCGCACCGATCTGATGCAGACCATGCTCAGGGACTTAAGCCAGTATTTACGTTATACGTTATCCTCCGGACAAACCGTATCTCTGAAGCAAGAGATCCTGCATATTGAAAATTATATCGAGCTATCGCAAATTCGTTACCCAAATTCAATCACCTTATTTACCGATTTTATGCCGGAAACCTTGCCTGCAACGGTAATCCCTTTACTAATACAAAGCTTTATCGAAAATACAATAAAATACGAGGTGGTTCCTGGTAAGGAAATCGAGATACATATCAGTTCCTCCATTGTTAAAAAGGAGCAGGGAACCTTTCTTGCACTATCTATATGGGATACAGGATGTGGCTTTAGCTCCAAGCTTCTTGAACGATTTCAGGATATTGATCAATACATTAAGGATTCCTCTACGAAGCATATCGGAATAAGCAATGTGTTACAGCGTGCTTTTATCACATTCGGTCAGGAAAATTGCCACTTCTCTTTTTCTAACCGACCCGGAGCAGGAGCCTGGATTGAGATTGAATTACCCTTTACCCCTGTATACATAAAGGAGGATACATTTTGAACCTATTACTAGTGGATGATGAATATTATAGCGTCGAGGGTCTTCGTGCCTGTGTTGAAGCAATGAAGCTTGGTTTTGAACATATTTATTGTGCTTATAACATGCAGCAGGCGCAGGAGCTATTTCAAAGCAATCCGATTGACATTATGATCAGCGACATCGAAATGCCTAAGGGAAGTGGATTGGATTTGTTGAAATGGGTTCGTGAGATGGGCTTTCATACCGTTACTGTATTTCTGACCTCCTATGCAAATTTTAACTACGCCAGTAATGCGATTAAGCTGCAAAGTATTGATTACCTATTAAAACCAATCGATAATAATCAACTCCATGCTTGTATGGAATTGGCTATCAATAAGGTTCGCCAGATAGCCACCCAAGAGTCCTATAAGGAAAAATCGAAGTATTGGGAGAATAGTAAGCAGAAAATAGAGGAGCAGTTCTGGATTGATCTTTGCCTACAAAGCATCCCTGGGGAGGAAGGTCAAATTGCAAAGGAGCTAAAGCAGCATCATCTGCCTCAGTCCTTGTTAACACAGAGCTTTTATGTCGCTTTACTGGAAGCATATATCAAAAAAGAGGAGGATCGCTGGGAAATTAATCTTTACGAATATGCCATCAGGAATGTCATAACTGAGGTTCTCGACAATCTGGATATCACCTCTTATATGGCTCGAATCAATAACAAGCAATATGTATTAATCCTCAGAAAAAATGATACCATGGATCGCACACGATATCTCATGGTATGCAGCCAGATTATGCACGGTCTTATAACATCCTTACCTGGTTTGTTTCAACTGTATATCGGTAGCGGGACCCCTCTCTCTCAATGCGGCTGCTCCTTTAAGCGTTTGACCTGCTATGCACATAACAACATCAGTGAGCTCAATAAGGTATTTGATATAACACAGCCGATTACAGAAAAGTATTATACTGACACGACCTTCCTAAACGAATGGTCCAATCTACTGATGCAGAACAAAATATCCGAGGTAAAGGAAGCCGCCTTACGCTTCATCACCGATTTACAGAGATCACCTACAGCCGGCCGTAGCGATTTGATCCGATTTAATCATGATTTTATGCAGGTTATTTATACAATCCTTGAGAAGAACGGAGAAGCCGCACATCGATTATTTGATGATAGCACCTCAGAAGCAATCTTTGAGCAGGCCTGTAATAGTGCTGACTCCATGAAATCCTGGATCAACCATGTGATTGATATCTTTCATAAATGTATGTCTGCAATCAATCAATCGGACTCCTCTATACAGATTGTCAAGAAGTATATTAGGGAGCATCTGGACGATGATCTGAATCGCAAAAAGCTGGCAGCCCTTGTTTATCTGAGCCCTGATTATTTATCGCACATCTTCAGTGAACAGACGGGTGAATCGTTAACTACCTTTATCCTGAACGAGCGCATCAAGAAGGCAAAGGAATTGTTATTACTCAGTCCAAATAGCATACGTGATATCGCATTAATCAGCGGTTTCCCCAACATATCTTACTTTTCCAGGCAGTTTAAAGCTCTGACAGGTAAGACACCTCAGGAATTCCGCAAAGAAAGTACACTCTATACCAAACATATTGAAGCATAAAACAAGTGTACACCTATTACAGTATAGCTTCAGTAGCTTATACTACCTGAGGATATCCGAAGAAGCGCTTTTCTTAAGCCAAGGCTTCCTCCAATTTATGATCCATTCTTAATTTAAAACAAGTGCTCCCGTAAGAAAACCTTACGGGAGCATTCTATTTGTGATGCCGGACTATCGCTCGTTTATAAAAATAGGCCGGCAACACTGATTATAATCTTGTATCCCACATGCCGCAGAAGGCATCTACCGGACTTTTCCCTTTGAACTCCGATCTTCCAAGCAGCTTATCAACCAGCTTTTCAAGAACATCATCATTGGAGCAATAGGTATTAATATAGGTCTTTACTCTTGGTACATCAATCAGATGATACGGGTTTTCAACGGAGATAAAGATCGTCGGTATTTTCTCCCCATAGATCGGTACATTGGCACCCATGGGCTGCGCCCACTCAATTCTTACCGTTGTCTGATTACTCTTCGTTGCCATATTAGCAAGATAGATGATCAGATCATATTTCTCGGGTATCTCACTGTATCGATGAAACATCCCTTCAAAGCCTGCCGTCGGTGTAAATACATCGACATCAAAGCCTTCCTCAACCAGCATGTTCTTAAATTTCTCTGCCACACCTGCTCTTACAGAGTATGCCACTCCCTGCTGACTTTCGATATCATAGAATAGAACCTTTTTATATTTTGACGGGGTGATCGGCAATACTCCGCTCTCTTCCTTCACCAAAGTGATCGCTTTATCAGCACATTCCGCCGCCCAAGCCTTATGCTCCTTCGTTCCGATGCTTTTCATTGCTTCCTCATAATTAGGAAGTAGTGTCCCTTCTTCCCGTTTCTTTGCAAGCTTTAGGGCCGCTTTCGTTGCGAGAATTCTTGTCAGTGCATCGTTAAGACGCTCCTCGGTAATGATCCCGTCACGGATTCCTTTTCTCATATATTCATAATCTTCATCCAAATTCTTTGTGAATAGGAACATATCACAGCCAGCCGCAATGGACTGCGGTACTGCCTGCTCTCTGCCCATCGGTATCAACATACCGGCCATGGTAGAGGCATCGGTTACAACAAGGCCATTAAAACCAAGCTGTTCCTTCAACAGCTTTGTAACCAGCTCATAGGAAAGAGTGGCCGGTAAGATATCCTTATCCTCAATCTCGGGATTAAAATGCTTCGTATAAGCCGGCTGCAAAATATGGCCCACCATAACCGTCAGAGCTCCCTCATCGATACAAGCTTTATATGCTGCACCATAGGTCTTATCCCAATCCTCACAAGACATGGTGTTAATTGAAGCAACCAGATGCTGATCTCTCTCATCCATTCCATCTCCGGGAAAATGCTTGATCGAGGCAGCTACTCCATGCTCCTGTACGCCTTTCACATACTGAACTCCCATTCTGCGCACCCTGTCCGGATCAGAGCCTAAGGTACGAGTATTGGTGATTGGGTTTCTGAAATTATAATCAATATCAATAATCGGTGCAAAAACCCAGTTTGCTCCAACCGCAGAGCCTTCCCTTCCACATACCACACCAAGCTTATAGGCCATGGAATCATCATCGGTTGCTGCAACCTGCATCTGGGATCCGATAAAGGTTCCCTCTGTAATAATACCATTACTGCCTTTTTCCAGATTTGCAGAAATCAGCATGGGTATCTTCGAATGTTCCTGAAGGATACGAACTGCATTCACAACCTCCTTCGCCGGCATCGGCCTGCACATCAGACCGCCGGGTTTATATTTCTTCGCCAGATTCTCTAAATCCTGACTATCCGAGTAAGTAATGAGACAAAATAACTGCCCCAGCTTCTCCTCTTCACTCATTTGTGCTAGTGTACTATGAACCCAGGCTATCTCCTCATCATTAAGATAATAAGGTTTTTCTCTTAAGTTGACCATGGTAATATCTCCCTTCCTGTTGGTTATACATCAAGTTTACTTTTGATGCTGTGGAACGAAATTCATTTCCATTATAACATTCTAAATATCATCATAAAACCTGACGGATAAAAAACCTCCGTATAGTGATATAAAACCTCCGAAAAGTGTTATTATCTGTCAATTCATGATCTTTAGTTCGAAGATATTAAAGCTTCTATTTGACTATTTCACTGTCACAATCACCTGTGCATAGCGCGTTATGGGGTTTTGCGCAATATCCTGAACCTCCAGAATCAGATTAAAATAATCACCTGACTTTGCATCCTTTGGCACTGTAAAACGAGTGCATAATTGCATCGGTTCCCATACACGCAGGTCCGTGGCATTACCGGAATACTTACTGCATTCTAGGTATAGATACCAGTAGCTTCTTACGTAATCCCCATCCGGATCCGAAGCACTTCCCTCCAGTAATACCGCTTCACCGGCTGCTGCTGTTATGTCCTTATTCACTACGGAGACAATCGGTGGATGATTGCATTCTTCATAAGGCTTGATACACCATTTGGCACGAGCAGCCCACTCTTCCTGATACGCACGTACAAATCGATTGGGGTTACTTTCGTCTCCGGTGAAGTAATTGTAACCCTTCTGTGGCTTTTTACCGCTTTCAAAAACGCGTCCCAGTAAGGTACCGTAATTTCCGTTCTCAAGTCCCCTCAATCCTACATCAAACAGCAGAACATAGGTCCCACTGTCTCCCTCTCCCAGAAAATCGTATGGATTGAAAACCACATTGGGTATGGCATCGAACCCCCAGTTTAAGGAAATCTGATTGCCATATTGAAAAAGGTCCGGCTCGCCTTCATAATAAGTTCCATCCCCAAACAGGCCATACTTTGACAGCAAATCGCCGTGACCAAACTTAATATTATTTTTCAACCAATCACTTTGAAAGGTCTCAATACAATCCGCTTGCTCCCGAACGGAAGCCATAAAGCCTCCATACATAAAATCCGTGTTCAGTATTTTGATGTCCGGAAAAAGCCCTTTCGCGTGATCTTCGTAACTATTATCCTGACCGACCCCATCAAATATGCCAAGGATTCTAATCTTACGGCAAACCAACCTATAGATCTCCTCCCATTGCTCCGTATTCTTATATTCCTCTGCGATTGATAATAATGCCCGAACAATTGTGTTCGCTCCACCCCAGGATAGCAGATATAGAATTCGTTCATCGTTATCCAGAATGGCTTCTTTGATCAGCTCCGACCCCTCAGTAGCCTCCCTGACATCTCCTTCAAATGCAATGTTCCCATACTTTGTAATACTCAGTAAACGTTCCGGTGATGGGAAGTCCGGGTGATTACTCTTAAGATATGGATAGACAGAGGTATATTCCTTCTTCCAAAGGGACTCAATCCAGCCGGTCTCGAAGGGACGATAGCTTTTCAGCTTACTTGCCTCAGGGTCCGGATGAGGATAACCGATATGCGTCTTATAAGCAGCCTCTCCCAGGCAGCGGTAGTTGGGATTAACCTCCCCTAGTGTATGTACCCCATCTCCATTAAAGTGAAATTGTGACGCTGTATATACAATACCGTCTATATCAATCTCATTCATAAAAAGACAAAGATGGATCAATGAGTTCATATCATCACATTCCAAATCCGTCGTAATAATTGCTCTCGGTTTTAATTTATTCGTCATATCTGTGCTCCCTTTTCTAATTTATTTAACATCAAATTCACTTTAAAATATGTCAATTACCTTATTTATCCCAAATCCTGTTTATGTAATAGCATACCCGGCACCCGTTCCTCTCAAGCTGTCTGTCAAAGATACCATCCGGACTTAACTTTCTCATAAAGCAAAAACAACCCCTGCCACCATTCAGCTCCAAGTGCTTCTCGAACCCTGAGACCTTCATAATATCTGCCACTAAGTCCATATTAGGGCTTCGACGCGCATAAACAGGCTTGCCGTCCAGACTGCTGACGGAGGCTCTAGGATCCTCATAGGGAACATAGAACTCCTCTCCCTCATTCTCATGACCCTCGAGAATATACTTCAGAGTCTCATAATATCTGTCAACATAGCTTGCATCATGAATTCCGTTGCCGGCACAAAGAAGATCATAGGAATCACGGAACGACATCCACCTCTTGATATTACGGAAGGAATGCTCTACCGATATTCTGCTGTCAAAGAAGTTACCGTTCAGCTCATCGCCACAAAACAGGATTCGCGATTTACGATCCAGAAATTGCAAGGAACCACTGCAATGCTCTTCTATATGAAAGACCTCCAATTCACGCCCCTTTAGGTTGATTACATCACCATCCTTAAGGAATACCACGGGATAATCATCCGGGATATCCATGCCTTCAAAATCTCCGAAGGGTTGACATCTGCCTTCATAGCTCTTCGGTGACATATATACGGCATCAAACAAATAGTTATTAGCAGTATGGTCAAAGTGATTATGGGTGTTGAGCAGCCGGTACAAGGGCTTTTCGGATAAACTCTGGCAGAACTCTCGAATGTTACCCGCACCCATGCCACTGTCTATTGCAATAATTTCATCGTCACCTTCAACCACATAGGTATAATCACCGTCACTTAAGACCTGCCATACTCCCGTTGTTATCAGCCTTGCTTTAAAATAAGGCTCATCCTTTGGCTGCAAATTGCCCTCGTCATCCTCAAGTAGTACATTATGAAACTTCGACATATCCAAAGGCCCCATATTCTTTCTCCAGTGCATAATAATCCTCCTCTCAGTTTTGCCTCCAAACTAAGGTTATCTTAAATTATACAAAACATCAAGCGATGTGCTGCTTTGAACAGACAAGGTAAAAATATTCGCACCATAGTGAAAATGTAGCTCCAAAGGATTACACGATCGATTCATTAACAGAATTACATTCTAGAAATTTCGCCTAATTACTCGAAATTACGTTCGAAAAATACGATCATACAAAAACATTGTAAATAGTATATTTTTGTATTATTATGTAAGGTAACAACATTTAAAGAGATATCGTATAAGATCATTAACGATTAGGAGTGGGAACATATGAGAAGGTTATTATTACAAATTTATGCAAAAAACAGAGCCGAAGCCTTTGAGTTTTATAAGGACGTCTTTCAAGCGGAAATTGGTTATTGCGACAAGGCGGATGATGGTACAATTGTCCATGCTGAACTCAATATTTGTGGACAAAGTATTGCCGTCGGCGAATTATATTATGATAAAGAACACGCCGTTCCTGGTAATACGATGCAATTCTGTATGCAGTTTGAACCCGGAGAGGAACATATCATTGAACGAGCATATGAGAAAATGAAAGACGGGGGTAAAATTCTTAATCCCTTAGGCCCGTGCTTTTTCAGTCCGCTCATGACAGATGTGATCGATAAATACGGTGTTCATTGGTGTCTGTTTATTGGTTAACAATGGTATTCCCAAACCAAAGCACGCCCAAAGATTAAATATTGGTATTAAAAAAGCGACTCAGTTTTACACTTAGTCGCTTTTTACTTTAGCCAAAGCAAGTCTTCATAGTGACCAGATATCCAGACCTTCGTTCTGGTATGGGCCTACAAAAAGCCTC
>JAEYXC010000348.1 GCA_023428655.1 Bacillota bacterium
GATACTATGGAGCCCATCATTGTATCCGATCTGAATATTCAGGGTAAAGTAATCGGATTGTTCCGAATGTTTTCCTAGATAATATTTTATTATGTATGATCTAACCAATAATATGAATGGATGTAAAAAAGGGAAGCCACAGGGCTTCCCTCTAATTGTTTATTCAGTAATTAATCCTCCAACAGCTCTCTGCTAACCGTCTTGCCATCCCTCCAGATACGCTCAAGGTTGTAGAATAAGCGATCCTCCTTTGAGAATACATGCACTACTACATCACCGTAATCCATCAGTATCCAGCTGGCACTTCGAACGCCTTCTATTCTCTTTGGCTCATATCCGTTTTTACCTAAGGTATCGGATACGGAGTTCATAAGAGCATCCACCTGAGAGGAATTTGTTCCGTTTGCGATAATAAAATAATCCGCAATGATGGAAATATCCTTAATCTCAATTACAGTGATGTCTTCTCCCTTCTTTTCCTCCAATGCCTCATAGGCAAGTCTAGCCATTTTTTTTGAGTTGTCCATTGCAATCCCCTTTCAATCTCTATGTTACTTTCAAAGCTACTCGGACTTATCTGATTCTGTCCTTGCTTTATAATATTCATAAGTATCTACTGTCATTGTATCAACATCAGCCTTTGTTTGTTCCAGATACCCTAATGTATTCTCCAGTATCATAAGTACAGCCTGATCCAGATCAGTATAAGCCTTTTTCCTAATTTCATCAATTCGCGGCAAGGGCATACGATAAGGCTCGATATAATCGGCTGTAAATATAATTTTTTCTAACAGACTCATATTTGGTCTGCCGGTGGTATGATATACAATGGAACTGATGATTTCCGGGTCTGTAATTCCATACAGATCCTTTGCGAAGGCAGCGCCTACTTTCCCGTGAAGCAAAAAAGGACACCTTGCTTCTATCTCCGTCACTTCCAGATGATATTTCTCACAAAATTGTACCAGCTCTTCATCCTTAATATTCCTGGCACAATCATGAAGAATTCCTGCAATTCCGGCCTTTTCTTCATCATAACCATGTATCACTGCCAGATCACAGGCCACCTCTTTTACACCAACACTATGAAGGTAACGCGGCTGCTTTAAAATCTGCTTCATGCTGTCCTGTAAACGTTCTATGTCCATTCGATTTAATCCTCCGATTTGTTACGATATAGCTGGTGCTTATTAATATACTGAGCCACCCGATCCGGTACATAGTAACGGATCGTCTTATTCTGAGCAATCCTGCAGCGGATCTCCGCGGAAGCAAGCTGCATGGTAGGCATCATTACCAATCGGATATCTGCCTGAAACTGCTTCCTCAAATACTCTGCCTGGGCTATTAGCTGCTCTTCCTCTATATGATCTCGTCCGGCAGCAACTACCGTACATAAGTTAAATATAATCTGTGGTTGATG
This sequence comes from Bacillota bacterium, assembly GCA_023428655.1. Taxonomy (GTDB): domain Bacteria; phylum Bacillota; class Clostridia; order Lachnospirales; family Lachnospiraceae; genus Mobilitalea. The sequence continues at coordinate 1,424 of JAEYXC010000348.1, forward strand.
CCATTGATGCATCATAAACAAGGAGTCGGCACCGACGATGAAATAATATCGATCCTTTTGATTTCCATTGGTTAAAAGCGTAAGGGTATCCGATGTATAGGTGTAGCCATCACGCTCCAGCTCAAGGGTTGAAAGAGCAAAATGTGGATTGTCCTGAATTGCCAGCTTAATCATATCCACTCTTTGCAGATCGGTAACCATATCCGGTTTTGCTTTATGCGGAGGATTCTTAGAGGGCATAAAAAGTATTTGATCCAGTCCGACCTGTTCGTACGCATTTTCTGCTAAGAACAGATGCCCCGTATGAATCGGATTAAAGGTTCCTCCCATAATTCCAATTTTTCTCATCAGTCCACTGCCTTCCTTTTCTTAATTCAAGGCTTATCCAAGTTATTGCACTGTATTCTTCGATTTCTTCTCCACCGGAAGAATAATTTTCTTCTTGTCCTTCGATTCTCTATATAATACAATCTTCTTACCGATCACCTGAACCACATCGGAACGAGTACGTTCCGCCAGAATCTGTGCCATCTCCTTGGGATCATCGGCACAATTCTTTAAAACACTGATCTTGATTAATTCTCTTGCCTCAAGCGCTTCCGATATACCCTCCGTAAGCTCCGGTGTTAATGCCGACTTTCCGATCTGATAGATCGGATCGATGGACATTGCCAAGCCCTTTAAATAAGCTCTTTGCTTTGTTGTCATCCGTATACTCCTTTCAAAAGTAAACATACCATCTAACAGTGATTGTTCCGATAATATGATTATGCTCCTGCTTCCTGCAGTTTATTTATAATAATCAAAGCTTAGGCCATACATTCTAACCGTATCACCCTCACCAATTCCAAGCTCCTCCAGCTGTTCCAGAATACCATTTTCCTTAAGGAACTTCTGGAAGAATTCAAAGCCCTTCTCGGAATCAATGTTGGTATAGCCAAGCATTCTCTCAATTCGAGGTCCTTCAACAACGAATACCTTATCTTCCTCCTTATATACCTCAAAGGGCAGACTGGAGTTCGCCATATCCTCCGGGAAGAATTCCTTCTCAAATACAATCGGGGTACGATCCAATTTGCTTAACATCTCTTTGACATGATATAAAAGCTCCTTGATGCCATTGCCACTAACTGCGGAGATGGAGAACACAGGAATTCCCATTGGCTCATACTTATCCTTCAGCTTTTTGATTATCTCATTGGCTTCCTCTTCCATCATTACATCCGTCTTATTCGCTGCGATTACCTGCGGACGCTCCGCCAGCTCTGCATTGTATGCAACCAGCTCTGAATTAATCATTTCGATATCTTCGATGGGATCACGGCCTTCGGTCGATGCCGCATCCACCAGATGGATGATAACCTTTGTACGCTCGATGTGTCTTAAGAATTCATGTCCTAAACCAAGACCCTCCGATGCACCTTCGATCAATCCAGGAATATCAGCAATGACAAAGCCACCGCCTTCCAAATCGACTACACCAAGATTAGGACTTAAGGTGGTAAAATGATAATTACCAATC
>JAEYXC010000354.1 GCA_023428655.1 Bacillota bacterium
GGCAGATGCTGCTCCAGGGCCACGGTCAGATCTGGAATATGGAGGGCCTGGGCTCCAATGATATGATTCAGGTTAAAACAATATTGTATGGAACTACAAAGAGAGCCTTGACCTATTTCACTAAGGGGCTGGCCTAGGAGCTTAAAGGTACTCCGGTGATGTCGGGCTTATTATCACCCGGAATGGTACTCACGGAATTCATGACAAAGACCCCGGAGGGAGAGACTTCTCCGGTTTTGGAGAATAAAAGCTTTCAATTCATCTTTAATAATCTGGGAGACCGTCCGGAGACAGTGGCTGCTTTCTTTATTCCAAGAATCTTAACAAACAAGAAAAATAACGCACACATTGTTTGGTTGACCAATTGGAAATCCTTTCATCGAATCATGAGAGCACCCTTTGTGAAAAGAAAACTGATTTAATAATATCCAACATCAAAAGCCCCACAAGGATCAGAGAATCTGATTTTGGAGGGGCTTTCCATTAATACACTCTTTGTGTAGCGTTCGATTATGTGCCTTATAGACTGTATGAATTTTTTTGTGCTAAACAAGGAAAACACTTAATTTATAAGAAATCCTATTAGACAAAATATGCTGTTCTATGATATTATTAGAGCAAAAATGAATTTGAAGAATCGAAGTACATCCCTATTTGGGTGGATTTGTAATAAGGTTCGAATATCTTGCAAAGAATATGTGTAGAATGATTATTTCGGAAAGGATAGGAGCACATGTCAAGAAGGATCGGTGCTTTTGGGAAGAGGAATGAAAAATGTTGTTGTAATCGGTGTTTCAGGAGGCTCAGCTTCCGGTAAAACGACAGTTGCAAATCGTATAAAGGAAGCCTTCAAGGATAGTGTAGAGCTGTTAAGTCATGATTTTTATTATCTTCCCCATAATGAGTTGCCCTTGGAGGAGAGAGTCAAGCTAAATTATGATCACCCCAATGCCTTCGATACCCAGCGCTTTATCAATGATATTAAATTATTGAAACAATACAAGATGATCGACCGTCCGGTTTACTCTTATGTGATACATAATCGTCTGGATGAGACCGTTCGTGTGAATCCGGCTAAGGTAATCATCGTGGAAGGCTTCATGATTTATGAGAATGCTGAGTTGAGAGATTTGATGGATATCAAGATCTTTGTTGATACGGATGCGGATGAGCGTTTAATCAGACGAATTATAAGAGATGTAAATGAGCGTGGCAGAAGCTTAGAATCGGTGATCAGCCAGTACACCAATACGGTAAAGCCAATGCATGAGCTATTTGTGGAGCCTTATAAGAAATATGCGGATATCATCATACCACGAGGTGGGATGAATGACGTAGCCACGGAAATGCTGATTCACCGGATAAAGGCAATTCTGGCCGAAGAGGAAACGGAATAAATGAGGACTTCAGACCTCAAACATATTTATGAAATATGTTTGAGGTTTTTCTTATCCTGCCGATGTGTTAAATTATATTCGAATGAGAGCTGCCAAGAAGCAGACTAGAAAGATAATGAAAGGAAAAAGTAAGCGATGACACCTGCTAATTACAACTGTTAATTAAGAAATTAATAGAAGTTCGGCTAAATAAAGGAGCATGGATTTGACCTGCGATGAATAAGGTGAAAGTGATCATGGATGGCTTTCTGTTCTTGTGTTATCAACCTTTGTTTATGTCCGAAAAAGCGGATAGAAGAGCTTACTATGATATCAAAAATAGTTGTACAGGGAAGGGTACCCTTAACGTGGCACAAAGTGTGCTGTTGTAAGTAGCATGGTATGCTACAAAAAGGATCCCTTTTCTGATCAAGTCTATGAATAGAGAGACTGTAAGAAGAACCTTCTTGCAGTCTTTTTGTATGATAAAATGTGCAACAATGCCATCGTACACAAGTTTGTTCTCTGTCTGCCAAAAGGATTCAATTAGGAAAGAAGGGAAGGAGTACGAAATGTTAGAACTCAGAGTATCAGGAGTTAAAAAATATATGGATGCAACCTTAGTACTAAAGGATATCACCTTCTTAGTCAGTGAAGGTGAGAAGGTAGGTATTATAGGGGAAAATGGGAGTGGCAAAAGTACGATTCTGAAATTGATTGCAGGAGTTTTACCTTTTCATTACTGTGTCGGTTATCCGGGAGCTACAAGTCCCGGGTATGATGAAGGCTTTGTGACGAAATCGAGAGAAGCATCCTGTGCTTACCTTGAACAGTTACCGAATTACCCCGAAGGAGTGACGGTACTTCAGGTGCTACAGTCCGCTTTTCAGGAGGTACTTGAACTGGAACAGGAGCTAAGAGACTGGGAAGAGAAGCTTAAGTATCTGGAAGGAGTGGAATTGGACCGCGCTCTTCGCCAATATAGTCAGATTATAGATGCTTTTGAGGTAAAGGGCGGTTATGAGATGGATGAGAAGCTGAAGAAGATCTGCACGGGACTGAAATTTGAGGAGAGCTTCTTGAAAAAGGAGTTTAACCGACTTAGCGGAGGGGAGAAGACGACGGTAATTCTGGGCAAGCTACTAATTGATAATCCGGAGATCTTATTATTAGATGAGCCGACGAATCATTTGGATATGGAAGCGGTGGAATGGCTGGAGGAGTATCTGAAGCAATATAAGGGTATGGTGCTGGTTGTTTCCCATGACCGTTATTTTCTTGATAGGGTAGTGACGAAGATAATCGAGGTTGAGGATAAGGTAAGCCAGACGTTTAAAGGTAACTACTCAGATTATGTCCATCAGAAGGAGGAACAGACCCGTATACAATATGATCATTATCGAGATCAGCAAAAGCAGATCAATTCCATGGAGAAGTCGGTGAAGGAGCTTAGGGACTGGGCTTTAAGAGCGGACAATAATAAATTCTTTCAGAGAGCGGCAAGCATTCAGATCAAGCTTGATAAGATGGATCGTATTGAAAAGCCGGTATTTGAGAAGCGCAATATGAGGTTAAACATCAAGGAATCAAAGAGATCGGGTAACATTGTAATCAAAGCGATGAATATGAGAAAGTGCTACGAGGATAAGGTGCTTTTTGATAAGGCAAATATGGTAATCAATTATGGGGAGAGTGTAGCACTGATTGGCCCAAATGGTAGTGGCAAGACGACATTACTGAGACTGTTATTTGGAGAGGAGCCGCCGGAGGAAGGAGAAATTCAATTTGGAGCTAATGTTAGAGCTGCTTACCTTCCTCAGCAGCTATCCTTCGCTAATGAGGAGCTGACTGTCTTGGATTGCTTCCGTGAGGATATCTTTATTCTTGAAGGAAAAGCAAGGGAATATTTGGCCAAATTTATATTTTTCGGGAGCACTGTTTATAAGAAGGTACGTCACCTGTCCGGTGGGGAGAGAATACGACTTAAGCTTAGCAAGCTACTATTTCAGGATATCAACCTTCTGATTCTTGATGAGCCG
>JAEYXC010000414.1 GCA_023428655.1 Bacillota bacterium
TTTCCGCTTCCCTTGTATAAACGATATGAATATTATGATAATCAAATACTTCCCCTAATCCTCCCTTAACCTTATATGCATCAAAAACAAGGATTAGAATACACTTTTTGAAGCCTTGATAATTGCAGAGGATGTCCATCAGCTTGCTTCTGGCTGCATCCATATTCACCTTGGCAAGCTCATTTAGCTCCTCCCAGGAAAAAATAATATTATACCCATCCACCAGTAGATATTCCTTCACCGGTTCTCTACTTCTAATTTCCACCTGCTGTCTGTTGATCCCCTTCTCACTCTTGTTCTTACTTTCATATCCCAATGCACCCACAGAAGCGGAAAGCTTACGTTTAATGGGACCATAGGTACTGGTAAAGATTGCTTCCAGCTCCTTATCCTCCTGTAAGGATCCACCATAGGCTCCCCGTGATTTAGGCATCTTAGGCAGCTCCTCCAATTCTTCAAGCACCTCTTTCACAGACGACTGCTGCCAAAAAGCGTCCAGATGCATATAGTTAGGTACCTGATCCCAGTCAACCACAAAGCCTGCACCATGGGAACAGAATACAGATCCCGTCGGGTTATTTAAATCTCTCTCACTGTCATAGTTAATCCGCTGTATCACTTCCTCAAAGTTATGGCAGGGAAGGTACCCGCGCAAGGAGCAGAATAATCTTCCCCGTCCTTTGGTATAAGCGGTTACCTCCGACTGATATCCCATCATTGTGGCAACCGGAGCAAAGCCCGTGATCAGGGCAAGCTCTTCTGTGACCTCCGGCGGATTAAAGCTACCGCTCATTCTTACGATATCCGACATTGCTCTTCCAACCGCTTCTGAAGGAATTTCCAGCTTGAAATTATAGAAGGGCTCCAGAAGTACACTTTGAGCCATCTTTAACCCATGTCTTACAGCGCGATAGGTAGCCTGCCGGAAGTCTCCGCCCTCGGTATGCTTTTGGTGTGCTCGGCCTGCAACTAAAGTGATTTTTATATCCGTAATTGGCGAGCCCGTCAATACTCCCACATGCTCCTTCTCTTCCAGATGAGTCAATATCAATCTCTGCCAGCTACGATCCAGAATATCTTCACTGCAATTCGTAGCGAAGGATAATCCACTTCCCGGTTCGTCCTCTTCAAGAAGCAGTAATACCTCGGCATAATGACGTAAGGGTTCATAATGCCCCACTCCCATAGAGGAAGCCCTTATCGTCTCTTTATAAACGATATTACCGGCTCCGAATTCAACTGCTACTCCGAAGCGCTCCGCTATGATACTCTTTAGAATTTCGATCTGCACCTCACCCATGAGCTGCACCTGTAGCTCCTTCAACTGCTCGGACCACACAATATGAAGCTGTGGATCCTCCTCCTCCAGTAATAGAAGCTTGGAAAGCATATTATGAGGATCACATCCTTCCGGTAATATCATCTGATAGGTTAATACCGGCTCTAATATCGGCATGTCCGCCACTGCTTCCCTTCCAAGACCTTCTCCCGGATAAGTCCGACTAAGTCCGGTGACTGCACACACCGTACCAGCCTTGGCTTCCTCCACCGTTTCATACCTGACTCCCGAATAGATGCGGATCTGATTCACCTTCTCTTCCCATTTCTCTATAGCCTGCTCATCCTCGCCAATAATGCTTCCTCCCGGCTTCCTTCTAATCTCAGGCTCATTATTCGTAAGCAGCTTCTTAACTCTGAGACTTCCACCGGTTATCTTCATATGGGTCAGTCGATTGCCTTGTTCATCCCTTGATATTTTATATATCTTAGCACCAAAGTCTTCCGGATAAGTGGGTGCCAGTGTATATTGCTCCAATCCATTCAGCATCGCTTCCACTCCATTAAGCTTCAATGCTGATCCGAAATAACAAGGATATACCTTTCGATCGACAATTGCCTTAGTAATCGTCTTGTCTTGCAGGATATGATGCTCCATATACTGCTCCAGCAAATCTTCGTCACACAGTGCCAGATTTTCCATGAATTCGTCAGAAGCAGATTTAACGGAGAAATCAACGCATCCGTCTCCCAGCTTCCTTTTCAGCTCCTCCATCAATGCACTTTGGTTCGTTCCTTCCAGATCCATTTTATTTATAAACAGGAAGGTGGGTATCCCATAGCGTATCAACAGTCGCCATAAGGTTTCTGTATGGCCTTGGATACCATCACTTCCGCTTATGACGAGAATTGCATAGTCAAGGACCTGCAGGGTTCGCTCCATTTCAGCCGAAAAATCCACATGTCCCGGCGTATCAAGTAAAGTAATTTCAATATTCTTATAGGACAGAATGGCCTGCTTTGAGAAGATGGTAATTCCTCTTGCACGCTCCAAGGTATTGGTATCCAGAAAGGTATCCTTATGATCCACTCTGCCTAATTTTCTGATACTACCGGTCAGGTAGAGTAAACTCTCTGCTAACGTTGTCTTACCCGCATCTACATGGGCTAAAATCCCGACTACCAACTTTCTCATGTCCTTATCTCCTGCATCCTTTTGTTTCTTGTTATATTCAGCTGCTCGTTGCTAAGATGATCCATTTTCCTTCAAACACGCTTTCTATAAAAGCATCTTGTATTTTATACCCATCATGAACTGCTCCTAATAGCTTGAACGGTCTTCGATCAACCAACACAAAGCAACGGATAATATGTTACTATGATAACACATAAAGTTAACTTGAAGTCAATTCTTTTTGGCAAAGAGTAATCCCACCTGATCCAGTTAGGCTCCTCATCATATTTCCTTACGTGTACCTTATTAAAAAGCTGTATATCAATGGTATCATATACATAGAAAGACGAAAAGACGCGAAAGCTCCTACTCCCACGTCATTGTATCCTGCAAAATATCAGTCTTCATATAGTATACCTTTACCTTACTTTAACCCCTTTGTTCTCACCAGCTTTTTCACTCTGGCTTATTCTCTATGGCTTATTTTCCGCTTTACACTCTGGATTGTTTTCTAGCCTGTTCTTATTCGCCTATTCTCACTTACTTGGTCTCTCAGACCTGTTCTCATTAGCCTATCTCTCCGGGTATCACTATCTTTTACACTCTCAATTGTTCTCCCTGGCTTGTTCTCGTTGGCTTGTTTTCTCATCAATTATGGCCCTCAGCCGCTGAAGCATCTCATTATCCTTAAAGTATTCCTTACCATAACCCAGATTGAATTGATAATCAAAGTCCGGTGGATTGCTGCCCTGGTTGTGTTGGATAATCGTTTCCGCTTTATCCAGTGCCTTAACGAGCCTTGCCTCCGGGGTTATGTTCCTATTATACTCCAACCAAATATCCATCAGCCAGCTCTCCTGCTCTTTAGGAAGAAGTGAGAATACCGTTTTTGCTGCCTTATATTCCATATCATACTTCGCATTCTGATCCGGAATTAATGCCGCAGATATGTCCCCTTCATAGATCTCTCCAATATCGTGAACGAGACACATCATAAGAATTTTACTCAGATCCAATTTCGGATAATATTCCTTCATAACTCCTGCCAACAGAGCCAGTCTCCAGGAATGCTCCGCTGTACTTTCTCTTCTTTTGCTGCTCGACCATGCTGTACGAGTTACAGATTTCAGCTTCTCTGCCTCTTCTATGAATGCGATATATTTCTCAAGCTCCATCCATACACCTCCTGCCTCTCTACTTCTCCCGAAATCGGATTACCAGCCCTTTTAAGAAATTTCTGGCATACCGATCACCACATTCCTTATAATTGCGTTGCCCCTCCTTGCGTAATACAGCACTAAGCTCACCGTTGGATAGATTAACTCCGGCCGCTTTAAAGATGGAAAGCATATCCTCACCGGTAAGGGATAACGCAATTTTCAGTTTCTTTAACATTACATTATTGACGGACTTATTATCCTTAATAATATAGGCCTCCCGTTCCGGTTCACCGGGCCTTGCCTCCTGCTTTCCTCTCTTAAAGGTAATAAAACCATTCAAAAAGGATTCGAGCATATAATTGTTACATTTTCTCATATCATCCGCCGCAATAAATGCAGCATCCTCTGAATCGATCAAATTATTGTTCTTCGGCTTTAATAATATCCTTTGAAGCTCCTCACGAGATACGGTGATCCCACCTAGCTTGAAGATTTCTATCATATCGATATCTCTGATATCTAGGGCATATCGTAATCTTATCAAAATCTCATTATTATTCATATTTATCCTTCTTATCTCTTTTATTTATATTACAGCTTCTTTATAAACAAACGATGTTATCCTCTGGCGCTTCTACGGTACGGCTGGCAAAAGGCCATTGATTGCTTATTCGCCATGTTTTTCTCCAAATTATTACCCAAATCGTTTTCGATAACCACATTTTCGACATAGCTCCTCCACTGCTTCCCGTCTGGAAAACCCATTCACCAGGTTAACGGCTCTAGTCCCATCGAGAATATCTTTCAATGAGTTCTCCTTTATGTTTCCTAAGGATATTACACCTTCCCCATCTAAGCAACAAGGTACCACGGTTCCATCCACCAAAACGGCTATCTGATTACGAAGTCCATAGCAAAAGCCCATCCCATCATCCTCTTCCTCCTTTAAATCCGGCCATTGAAACTGATAATCCTGATTCAGAAAGATACGCTCCGCTATTTTTACACCATGACCCGGTGTAACCATCTCCAGAATCGGTGAAGGCAACTCAAATTCCTTTTCAATGATTGCTAATAGCTCTTCATTCCGTTTCTTCAATATATTAACCGCATTATTTTCTTCCAAATTCCATAACCGTAATGCCAGAATCATCCCCGTCCTGTCTTTGGCCTCTTTGATAAAACTTATAATTTGAGCCAAATATTGCTCCCTCTTAATAATTCCATCCTTTTCATCGAAGCTATGCAGAGAGAAATTCATCTGGCGGAGTGCGGGCTTAGGAAGAAGTTGCTCCTTCACCCTTGGAAGCAGGGTTCCATTGGCAGTAATATTGACTTGAAAGCCCTTATTATAGCTAATATCCAGTAATTCCCCCAACTGAGGATGAAGAAGGGGCTCCCCCTTCACATGAAAATACAGATAATCCGTATAATCCTTTATCTGATCCAGTATATAGGTAAAGCTCTCAACACTCATGTATTCCGGTCTTCGTTTTGTCCGAGGACAGAAATCACAGTTCAAATTACATATATTGGTGATTTCTAAGTAAAACTTTTTAAACCTTTTCATTTGTTTTCTCCTGCTCATTTCCATCCATAGGATATAACCCTCTAAGCTCCTCTTTTGTCAGCTCACGGTATTGACCCTTTTGCAGTGCTTCATCAATGAATAACCCACCTATGGAGATGCGCTTTAAATAAGCTACGTAGCAGCCCACTGCCTTAAGCATTCGCTTCACCTGATGTTTACGTCCTTCTGTAATCGTGATATTACCGGATACCACCCTCTGTCTGGAGGCATCTGACTTGATATCCTTAATCGGAACCAGCTTCATTCGTTCTTCCAGCTCTTCGAATAGACCTTCCTCTATTACTTCCAATCTGATTGCTTTTGCTAAGGGCTCCCCCTCGCCGATTGGAACACCCGAAAGCAGACGAGACACAGAGGTCGGATCCAAGGTGCCAAAAGCCCAAAAGAAGTAGGTCTTTTCAATTTGCTTCTCAGGAAACATCAAGCTATGACTGAACTCACCATCATTTGTCATAAGAAGAAGGCCTTCCGTATCCTTATCCAATCGTCCCACAGGAAACAATCCACTACGATGACTAACCTCAAAATAATCCAGAACTGTACTACAGCAATCATCCTTCGTAGCGGTGATACAACCCTGGGGTTTATGAAACATATAATAATACCTGCCACTATGAACCACTACTTTACCACGAACTCGTATGATGTCCGATGCTTCATCAATCTCCATTGCCGGGTTCTCAAAGCCCTGTTCATTCACTGTCACCTTTCCCTCTTTCACAAGGAGGCGAACACTCTTCTTTGTTCCAATCCCAGCTTCTGCCAAGAAGCGATCCAATCTCATATTGCCGATTAACCTCAATTCTCTTTCTCTATGATACCTTAATTTAACACAGATAAAAGTAAATATGCAAC
>JAEYXC010000004.1 GCA_023428655.1 Bacillota bacterium
TTACCGTGGACCTTCTGATATCAAATTCCACCTCAATGTCCCGTTGATATATATTACGATTTTGACTTTGGCGATACACAAAACCGATAATTCTAGCTTGGGAGCTAGACACTTCCATTCCTCTTTGGTTTAATTCATTCTCAATTTTTCTACGAACTAAGTTGGATAAGATTCTCAACATCTTTCCAAGGTGTTTTTCTTCTCTCTCCATTGTTTCACTTACTCCTTCATTTGTTAGATACCTAACATATTTTAAAACAAAAGAATAAATCTGTCAATATGAAAACTTTACAATATGATCCCAGACCTAATATGGGAACCACTTCCAGTCAATAAAAAATCTCTAAACCTTCATACTCTCCTGGTTTAGAGATTCCTCTAAGTGCTTCCGTTTTTACAAATATTCTTGTTCAATCTCCTTAACTCTTTGATATAAAAATTCGTTTGCCGGAACATGAATCTGATCCCTTTTCGCCATCTCTATCACCGTACCGGCGAACATGTCCACTTCTGATTGCTTTCGATTAATACGGTCCTGTCCCATAGAAGGAGTTCCTTCCGGATTAAGTTTCCCTATAATACCGATATACTCGTTTAAATCAGCCTCGGATAGTCTAATTCCTTGAGAATTGGCGATTGCAATTACCTCCCGCATGGCTGCAATCATTGTACGATTGGGCTCTCCCTTCGCCAATACACCTGCATAATTGGTCCCGTAAACCATGCAGGTCTGATTTACTCCAACATTCAACATGAATTTACTCCACATGCGATGCAGAATATCCTCCTCTACCACATAGGGTAATGCTATCTTATCAAAAAAGGAATTTACGCGGTTCAGCTTCTCCATTTGGTTATCCTCCACGATTCCAAGATGTAGTTCTCCCATGCGTGTAAATTGCAGCTTATTATTGAACTTCATTGCATCCATGCCCTGTGCAACGGTATAGATAACTTTGTCCATACCATACCTAGAACCGATCACTTTCTCACTCGATATTCCATTCAACACCGACAGAATAATGGTATCCGGTCCAATACACCTTTTCATAGATACCAGAGCATCCTCCAACCCAGTATATTTCACAGCAACAATGAGTAAATCTACCTCTTCCGCTTCCCTATCCTTTGTCAACCTGAACTTAATTTCCTCTTCATTACAATAAAAGCTTTGATTCTCGTACTTCTTAATACGGTTATCTTCCATAATAAAATCAACGGCGTCCATTCCCAAACGTTTCACGATATGGGAACCATACAACAAACCTAATGCTCCCATTCCGATAATACTAACCTTTGATATTTCTCTTTTGCTCATGACTCCTCCTTACTTATGCACTGCGGCATCTATGCTATTGGGACCTTCATATATATCAATTCATGCTTGGGCTCACCCAATAATCGAATCGTTTAAATATACTTTCTTCTTTTGGCTTCTTCAAATAACTTTGGTTGAATGAGAGGATATGTCCAATTATCTACCAGCTCATCGGTTATAATAATTCTTTCTATTTCACTGTGCAACTCCTCTTCAAAGGATAATATATCCGCAATAAACAGCATACCAAAGGTCTCTTCTCCCAATTCCTCATTGAATCGGGTCTTACCTTTTACAGAATAGATACAGATTGGTTGTAGGTTAAAGTCAATGGCACCTGTTTCCTCCTTCAACTCTCTTTTCGCTGTATTCAAAATATCTTCGCCACTTTCTCTATGCCCACCAGGAAATTCATAGGTGTTTCGTTCCTTATGCTTACAAAATACCCATCTTCCTTTCGTCCTTGCTATAATCACGGCAAATTTTAATAAGCCATCCTCAACCTGATTATAAAAATTAACATCTATCATTGTTACCCCCATAAATCTCAGTTTATTATCTAGGATACCTAGCTAATTCTCTTATAGACCATATGTTACAATAACATTTATGTTTATTTACAATAATATTTATGTTGAAATACAATAATATTTAAGTATAAAACACAATAATATTTAAGTATAAAATACAATAATATTCAAGTTGAAAATACGATAATTTATTTGATATACCTATATTAACATTGTATTTATCATAATGCTAATCTAATCTTAATAAGGATGATCATTTTCTTCAAGATCAGTAGTATTAAGAGGAAGCTCTTTCATATTTTAGTTGTTCCTTAAATCAATTGATGTCACATATAAATTCCTACATTCTTTAAAAACATAGCGACTGAAATCGTAAAAGATCAGGTTAACCTCCCCATATTAATAGTTAGGTCAATATAGGCTGCAAGATAAAAGTATTAGGCAGAGTATATCCAGAAAAGGTAATATCCTTGATAATTCAGTTACGGAAAATTTCTTTGGAATACTTAAATCAGAAATGATTTATGGCTGTGAATGGACGTTTAAGACATAAGGTGAGTTGAAATATGAAGTTGAAGAATACATAGATTACTATAATAACAAACATATTAAGAGTAACTTAAAAGGACTGAGTCCTGTTCGCTACAGAACTCAGTCACAAGAGGTTGCATAATAATACTGTCCAATATTTTGGGTTCAGTACATCATGCCCCTCCCTTCTTATTACAGTCTTTTTCCGAAAAATATATCAGGTTTTCCTATCCCATTGGCGTCAGGCATTACACCGATGATTCTGTATCCAAGCTTACTATAGAAACCTGCTTGGTGAGTTCCTGAACTAAAATTCTTGATTTTCTCCGGAAAATCCTCATATAAATCAACATTGGCGAAGGAAGTCTCTCCGCCTTCTTTTTCATCGTCTGCACCTAGATAGATTGTAAGTCCACCTTGATTTCTCGCCTCATCCTCAAGAGCTTTTACGATTGCTCTTCCTACACCTTGCTGACGCTGATCACTACGCACCGCCAGCGGATGAAGCTCAAAGACATTACCCTCGTATATGGGAGCTAAGATCCCTCCCCAACCAATTACTATATCATCTTGAATTGCTGCAAGTAATGTATTTTCCGGTATTAAGCGTTCTTCTATCTCCTCTAAAGCTTCCTTTAAAGTCGGCCATCCAATTGGTATACTGTCCGTTAAGATTTGTGCTGCTTGTATTATCTGTTCCTCATTCAGTTCTGTCATATTTATAATTTTCATTTTATTTTCCTCCATATTTTTATATCTATTTCAATTAATAATAATTTGGAGGACCTCGTGCTTTGGTACTTCTCGAGTATTAACAAGGATATCTGGTATGCAACACTTTTCCACCTCTATTCCATGGTATTATTATATTTAATTATCTCACAGAAAAAATGTTATTACAATGATACGGTAACTATACGTTGACCTCTGTCTATCCTTGTCAACATGATTATTTGCCTTACTATTTGCTGAAATCACTATACAGCTTCATAAAAGTTGTCACTTTGTTGTAGTATTCGTCATTATAGTCACTCCATAAATCACAGTGTGGGCTATCCTGCACCGTCCACAATTCTTTCTCATCCGTATTAATATTATCAAAGATGTCCTTACCCATAAAATAAGGGGTAACCTTATCAACTTTGCTATTCATCACAAGTGTAGGAATGAGGATTCTCTTTGCTGCTTCTGTGGAATCTGCGTCCTTATATGAAAACCCAAGTTCCAACTTATTAACAACGTTTCCGCACCAAGTCATATAAGACACCGGAATCCCCATGTCCATATTTTTCATTTCTTCTTCAATCATCCACTCCATACTGCTTACTGGGCAGTCAAGAAGCAGAAAGGAAACACTCTCCTGTGTATCTTCATAGGCGACCGCTTGCACAGCCGTTGCACCGCCAAAGGAGGCTCCCCATACACCGATTGTGTTATAATCCGAATTTACTTTAACATATTCTATGCAATCTATGAGGTCGTATTTTTCCCAGTAACCGAAGGTTGTTTTTTCAGCAGTATTTTCATTTGAGCTTCTCTGATCGTATGTAATAACGTTGAAGCCGTTTGCTAGAAATAATTCCGCAACCGGATAATTACTATGTCTGTTTCCCCCAAGCCCATGAACCATTATCACGGTATCCTGCTTCTTTTCCCCATAGCTGATAAATTCAGCAGGAATTATGTGTCCGTCAAAGGAAGAGATTATCTCGATTTTTTCAATGGTATATCTCCCAAGGAATTCATCAAGGTCCATACCATTTTCTGTCCAAAAATCATCGGAAATATTCGCGGTACTTTCATTAGTAACCAACTGCGTCGAACCCGCCACCACCTGGGAACCAAGGAAGTATGAAATTCCGGCTATCAGTATAATCAATACAGTTAAAACAGCAGCAACTACTATGAATATAAGTTTTTTCTTTCTGCTCATGATTACCTCTTTCTGATATAAATTCTGATTAGTGCACATCTGTACTCATGAGTTATTATATCATACAGTTTTCAATCATTCTATTCAAGATTGATATATTGAAATGTATTGAAATAAAAAATCTAAAAATCTTTGTAGGTTGAACACAGTTCAAATCTGGAGTCTTCCTAAAGAAATAAAAAAGACACATCACTCACGTAATGTGTCTTTTCTATTTCAAGGCGACACCCAGATTTGAACTGGGGATCAGGGTGTTGCAGACCCATGCCTTACCACTTGGCTATATCGCCGTATTCAATTAAGATA